>NYZG01000308.1 GCA_002687025.1 Candidatus Poribacteria bacterium | reverse complement strand
CGCGGCCGTGTGCGCATCGCGGGGACCATCACCGACGCTACGCTTGACCGGTACACCGTCCGTGTCGAACACGCGAGCGGCTCGGACGAACTCGTGCCCGAGGGGTCGGAAAGCGTTGTCGACGGCACAATCGCGGTTTGGGACACGCTCCAAGGGGTTGACGACGGCGACTACACGATCGTCATCGAGGCCCGCGACAACAACACGTACCGATCCGAGGAGCGCGTGCCGGTGACGGTGGACAACACGCCGGCCACGGTCGACATAACGGAGCCGGAGGAGAACGCGATCTTCGCTTGGGATCAGAGCATCCAGATCCGCGCGACTGTCCTGGACGCCCATGCGACGGAATTCGTCGTGCAAACGGCCGCCGAGAAGGACGCTCCCGACGAGGAGTGGACGGAGATCTCCAGCGGAGTCGTGTCGGACGGTTCCGCCGACGCGCTATGGACCCCGGACGATAGCCTGGCACTGCGGTACTTGCGAGTCGTGGTACTCGACCAGGCCCTGCACAGGAGCATCTCAGCGCCCATCGCCGTGATCGTGGACGCGGGCGCGCCAAGCGTGGTCATCGAACGGCCCGCCGATGGCGCGATCGTCTCGGGGTCGGTCGCCATACGGGGCGTCGTCGACGACGCGAACCTCGATTACTACACGGTCTCGTATCGCACCGGATCAGATGAGGAGACGATTCATCCGCGCGGCGCAACGCCGCCACCCGGCGCTCTGGCGGTGTGGGACACGCCGATCACGGACGGGCCGGCGACGCTGCGCGTCCGCGCCGTCGACGCCGTAGGCTTCGAGGCCGAGGCCACGGTCGCAGTGCGGGTGGACAACCTCGATCCCGAGGCATCCATCGCTGAGCCGGCGGCGGGGACGCAGGTCGCGGGGATCATCGACATTGTCGGCAGCGCTGACGACGAGCATTTCACAGCGTACACGGTCGAGTGGACACTACTTGCCGGCGGCCAGGCCACGCAGTGGACGGCCATCGCGCAGGACGTGACGGCCCCCGTAGTGGACGGCAGACTGGCCACATGGGACACCGGGGCCGCCGTTGGGGCCGTGCGCCTGCGCGTGGTGGCGACCGACGAAGCCGGACACACCGGTGTCGCCGAACGGTCGATCGTCGTCGCTGGAACGCTGCGGAGCGATCGGCACGCGGTACTGTCGTCGACCGATGGGAGTGTTAGGCTGCGTCTCGCGCCGAACGCGCTGTCGGGCTCTCCCTCGGTCACCGTGAACGCCGAATCGGCGGAAGCCGTGATGGGCCGCCGGCCATTGCGCGTGATCCGCATAGATCCCGTAGGCGTGGCGCTTGATCCGCGCAAGCCCGGTACCCTGGAGTTCCGACTGCCGACGGATCGCGAGGTCGCCGCCTACGGCGTCGCGGAATGGGACGCAACGGGGGGCGCATGGCGCTATCTTGGCGGGTCGGCCGACGACGATGCTGGGTGGGTGCGGACGCGGGTCTTCCGGCTGGGACGCTACGCGCTCATCCCCGAGCCAGCGGCGTTCGCGGCGGCAGACGTGGCCTTGCGGCTGAAATGCCAGCCGAGGGCGTTCTCCCCTCTGGGCGGAGATCTGCCGCGGCAGGCTTCTGTGACGTTCTCTGTTCGCGAGGCGGCCCGCGTGCGGATACGCGTCTACAACCAGGCGGGCCGGCTGGCCCGACGGCTGGCGGACACGCAGTCGAGCCCGGGCGAGCACGCCGTGCCGTGGGACGGTCGCGATGACATGGGGCGCACGCTGCCGAATGGCGCTTACATCGTGCAGGTGGACTGCGGATACGCTCAGGAACGGCAGGTGGTGGTGATTTGGAACCGATGAGCGCCGGCCCCGCCGCGCGAGCAACTGTCGTCCCGGGTCTGGCGCTCCTCGCGTTCGCGGTCACATTCCTCGGCGTCGGGGTCGGGGTTAGCGTAGCGGTTGAAGCGGAGATCCCAGTGGGCATCCGATCACTGTCGATGGGCTACTCGGGCGCCGCGGGCCCGGCGAGCGCTAGCGCCGCATCGCTCAACATCGGAGCGGCTTCACTTCTGGACGAATACGCCGTGGAGGCGACCACTTCGAATCTCTCGGGCCTGCTGCGAGCGAACTACCTCGCGGCCTCAATCCCGCTTTCCGAGAACCAGGCGGTCGGATTCGAGTGGCTAGGCATCGGCGCCGATGACGACGAGTTGGGCTTTGCGCAGAATCGCCTGCGCGTCGGGTATTCGCGCAGCCCGCGGAAGGGCCTCGGCCTTGGGTTCGGCCTCAACTACCGTACCCAACGCGCAAGCCTGGATGGAGCTTCCCTCGGATCCGCGTCGGGATGGAGCGCGGATCTTGGCGTACTGTGGGCCGTCCCGAGCGTGCCGGGCCTGCGCGCCGCGCTGAGCGTGCGGAATTGGATGTCGCTGGTCGGCGCGGGGGAGCTGCGTTCAGGCGCATGGACACGCGTCGACGATGGTCCGACGCAACGGCTCGTGCCCCGCTCGCGCGTGGTCGGCGCGGCCTACACGCGGCGCGCTTGGACCGGGGCCGTGGACTGGAACGACGGTTGGCGACTAGGAGTCGAACGCGCCGTGGGCGGGCTTGCCGCGGCGCGCGCTGGCGTTTTCGTCCCCACACGAGACGGCGAGGGGCCTACCCTCACCACCGGCGCGGCCCTGAACTGGGCGTGGGGGGCGGTCGAATACGCGCTGGTCGCGCCCTCGCAGGCTGCGGCGACGTCGCACTTTGGCGTGACCCTGAGGACGAGCTACCTCGACCCGCCGGTCATCGTCGAGGCGATCGCGATGAGGGACCTGTATCCCGCGCTGCGGGAGTTCTACGCGCGGCCCGAGCGGACGGTTGGGACACGGCCGTACGAGTCCGTGGCGGAGTTCTCGGGAGACACGTCCGAGCGGATAGGGGAGTTCTGGCTGCACAACCCCGGCGACACGCCCGTGCGCGTGGGCGTCCGTGTGCACATCGACGGCTATACGGGCAGAAGCGGCACGGAAGTCGCGGAAGCCGTACGCATCGGACCGGGAGAACGCCGCATCGTGTCAATACAGAAGTTCCTCCTGGCCGACGAGGCCCTGGAACTGACCGAAAGCCGGCCGGTAGAGGCGCGCGTGCACGTCTCCGACGTGCGGAACCCATCGCGCCGTCGGGCCGTGGTCAGCACCACGCTGCTGCTGCACGCGCGCAACCAGTTGCTGCTGGACGACCTGGCCAAGCTGGCGGCGTTCATCACCCCGACCGACCCCACCGTACGCCGCTTTGGGACGCGCGTCCTGCAAGCCGCCGGGGACGACCTACCGTCCGGCCTCCCGTCGAACTTGCGACGGGCCATCGCCCTGTTCGCCGGCCTTGGCGAGATGGCGTACGAAGGCGACCCGAACATGCCGCGAGAAAGTGGCACGATAGATGCGATCAGGTATCCGAGCGAGTTGGTGGGGGCTATCGTCGGCGCCGGGAACGGCGCGCCCGTTGGCGACTGCGATGACGCCACGGTTCTGGTATGCTCCCTGTTCGAGGCGTTGGGCATTGCCACCGCCCTGATACAGACGCCGCGGCACGTGTTGATGGCGTTCGATCTCGGTGGGCTGTCGTATGGACGCGCGCAGGCGACGCGGCTGGGCGACGTTACGATTGCCATCGACGGAAACGCCTGGGCGCCGCTTGAAACCACGCTTCTGAGCCGCGGGTTCGCCGAGGCGTGGCGCGCCGGTCTGGCAGAGGCGCGAAGTGGCGTCCTGGACAGTGTCACAGTGCGGAGCGCGTGGGAGCAGTACGGGGTAGCCGCCCCGGTGTTCCCCACGGCGGATGTGACGGTCTCCGGGGCCGATATCCGCCGGCGCATCGAGAAAGTAAGGACTGACGAGTGGTTCCAATCCGCCACGGCGCCCTTCACCGGCGCCGCACAAGCTCCATGACGATGTGTATCCGAAACGGCACACTTTGGGCCGGACGTGTACCCACATGGGCCCTGGTGGCCGCGCTTGCGGCTTGCTTGGCCGCCCCTGTGGTTCGCGCGGAGGATGGGTCTGCCACGCGTGTGCTGTTCAGCTACGGCGCGGTCGAAACGCTGCATAGCGGCGAGACCGACTGGGAGTTCGCGCGCCGCGGCATGGCTCTCGGCCCACGGGACATCGTGCGGATGCCGCCCGGATCACTGCTCCGGGTGGAAGGCGTCGACGGCGACCGTCTGGACCTGCTCACAGGCGTCGGCGAGGGCTCGCCGGCCGAGTTGCTGGCAGTCGCCGCTGCAAGCGCGAGCGCCGACCCAGGGGTGTTCGCGGGGTCGTCGGGGGGCGACGAGGTGGATGTCCTGCCGGCAGGCGACCTGCGCGAGACGCCTGTCGCTACCCCAACCGACGTGGCGTTCGACGCCGCGACATCGGCGGCGTGGATAGCCGACCTCAGCCACGAACACGAAGCCGTTCGCAACGTCGCCGGCCGTGTGCTCGGCGCGTCGCGCGCCGGCCCGCATTACATGCCGGAGCGGATCGCAGCGGCGACCGCCCTGTTCGCTGCAATGACGGCCGAACTGGCCGAGGCGTCAGCGTTCGCATCCCTATTCCCAGACGCGTCTACGGCCCACGCCTTCGCGTTCGCGGCCCTGCTTACGGCGGCAGACATCCCAGCGCGCCGACACGTCGATGGCGAAGGCCGGCCCTTCGTTTTCCTGGATACCGGCCTCACTCGCAGCCGCATCGCGAGCGTCACCGCGAGCCGTTCGCTGTATACAACACGAGCCGACGGCGGCGTGGAGCTGCCTATACGCCCCGCGCCCGGCCAGACGGCGTTCCTGCAGGCGTGGTATGCGGGCGAGAGCTTCGGCCCCGCCGCCGACTGACCTGTCCGGCGGGCGCCGCCACTCCGCATCGTGATATGATCGGCGCGGCGGCATCCACCCCCGCCGTCCGTCCCACCTAGGGCCACTGCCGTGATGGCGCGGAAACCAGACACGCGCGCTCGAATCCTCCGGTGGGCTTTGATCTGCTTCGCGATCACGCTCGTATCCGAGTGGTACGGGCTGTTCGACCTGCTCGAGCTAAAGACATACGATGCGCGGGCGAGCGCGCGGGCGTCGGCAGGGCCGAAGGCGTCTCCTCTGCTGGCGCTCGTGGCCTACGACGCCCGGACCGAAGAGATGCTGGGGTCGTACCCGCCAGCCGCTCACGCGTGGCTTCTCGAGAAGCTGCGCGATGCCGGTTGCCGCGGCGTGTTCTTCGCGTTGCGCTTCCACAGGGACGACTCGGCGGCCGAGCCGTGGCCGGACGTGGGATTCCCCGTGCACATCATCCGCCCGTACACCCGCGTGAACGGAGCTCCGCGCGCGGGCGTGCCGTGGGTCGGGGGCGCGGCCCCGCTGCCTGATTACGTCTATGGAGCCGACCAGGCGACGTCTTTCAGTCGGCTCATGGCGAGTCCCACCGATGGCGTGTACCGCCGCAGTCAGGCGCACGTCGCGTACGGATTCGCCCGCGACCCGCAGCACTCGTTGGAGCTGCTCTTCGCCGCGGACGCCCTGGGAGTCGAACCGGACGCGCTCGCGGCGCCTACCGACGCGCGTGGGGCGCTGATGATCCCGCGCCTGCCCGACGATCTGCCCGTGATATCCGCGGCCGACGTTCTCCTGGGAGCGCCCGCAGCACTGAGGGGACGCTGGGCCGTTGTCGGATTCGATGGGACCCAGGACCCGGGCCGGATGCTCACGCCGTTCGGCTCCAGCACCGCGTACCACGCCCGCGCCGCCGTCCTGAACGGGATCATGACTCGCAGCCTGACGCCGCCGCGCAGCCGGTTATCCAGCGCGATGCTATTCCTGGCGTGGGCGGCGGCTTTCACGGCCGCTGGGGTCTTCTTCCGCGCGCGGTCGTCCGGCACATGGGCGCTGACAACGTTCGTCGTTGTCGCCGTGGCCGTGCAGGTCGCGATCGCATACGCGCTGATGCCGACGGTTTGGATACCGATGGTGTCCCCCATCGTCGGCATGGTCCTGACCGGTGTGGCATGGGTGCTGAGCATGAACGGCGCGCGCGCGACGCTGGCGGAACGTCGGGCGATGCAGGCAGAACGCGAAGCGGCGTTCGGCGTGATGTCAGCACAGGTCCGACACGAGGTGCGGAACCTGCTCAACTCCATCCGGGCGCCCGCTGAGATGGTGCGGAACAACTTCTCCCGAGGCGACCCACTGGGGCTAGCGGAGGATCACGACGAACTCGTGACGGAGATGGACGTGGTGATATCCCGCGTGACTCAGCTCTCGGACATGGTCGAGAACGAGCTGACCTATTTCCATCCGAACACGTTCCAACTCCAGCCGTCGGACCTTTGGGACATCGCGATGGACGCGCGCGAGACGCTGGCCGACGATCTGCGGGAGGCGAAGATCACTGTGACCGCGGACGCCTCACCCGGCCGGCCGACTATCATGGCGGACCCTCCGAAGATGCGCGTCGCGTTCGTCAACCTGATCCGCAACGCCATACAGGCGATGCCCGACGGCGGCTCCCTAAGTATGGAATTCGGCTCCGAGACGGCTCCGCGGCCGGGCGTCCACGTCCGTGTGACCGACACCGGCATCGGCATCGACGCGGAGCGGGTGGAGCAGCTCTTCGAGCCGTTCCACACGACGAAGGCGCGCGGCCTTGGCCTCGGGCTGTTCAACGTGAATCACATCGTCACGACGCACTCAGGTGAGATTCGCGCCCACGGTTCGCCGGGGCAGGGAGCCACGTTCGAGGTCTTCGTCCCAGTCGCGGCGGGGGTGGCCTCATGACGCAGGCGGAGAGACACGTCGCGAGCGTCAGTGGGAAAGTCGCCGTCGACGTTGTACTCGCGAGCCGATGCAACTGTCGTGGCTCAGGTCCCGTCATCCCGGGAGCATGACTTTGGCCCCTCCTCAGGATCGACCGACGCGTATACTCGTCGCGGACGACAACCGGGACACGTGTCGGTACATCGTGCAGCACCTGCGCATGGAGACGGACCTGCCGACGCACGTCGATACCGCATACGACCGAGACGCTGCCCTCGCATACCTGTCGGATGCGGAAGTCCCGTACGACATCGTCATTGCGGACCTGTGGATGCCGGACGCCGCGGGGACGCGAGACACGTCGAGCGGCTTGAAGATTCTGGAGGCAGGTCGGGGCGCCGATCCGGCCGCCGAGGTCATGATAATCACCGGCAATAGCTCTGCCGACACCGCCCTTCGGGCCAGCCTGACCGGCGCCCGCGAGTACATCGTCAAGCCGATCGACTACGGCAGGCTGATGGAACTCGTCCGCGAGATCACGCGCGAGCGAGCGGCTGTCGCGCCCCCAGGTGGCGTCGACGAGAGCCCGGCGGCGCCCATCGTGGGCGCGAGCCTTGCCATGATCGACGTCATGAAGACGCTGGGCCGGGTCGCGCCAACCGATGCGACGGTGCTCATCCAGGGCGAGAGTGGATGCGGCAAGGAGCTTGTGGCCAAGGCGATCCACGCCAACAGCCAGCGGGCGAGCGGCCCGTTCGTTGTCGTGAACTGCAGCGCCATCCCCGAGAACCTCATCGAGGCGGAGCTGTTCGGCATTGGCCGGCGCGTGGCCACGGAGGTCGACGCCCGGGAGGGGAAGTTCATGGAGGCCGACGGCGGGACTATCTTCCTCGACGAGATCGGCGACATGGCGCTGTCAGTGCAGCCCAAGATCCTCCGGGCCATTGAGGAGGGGGAGGTCCAGCGCGTCGGCGCCACCGGCTTGCAGTGCGACGTCCGCGTGATCGCCGCGACGAACCACGACCTGGAGCATGCGGCGCATCGCCAGGAGTTCCGCCGGGACCTCTACTACCGGCTCGCGGCGGTGAGTATCCGTGTGCCGCCACTGCGCGAGCGCCGAGACGACATCCCTCTGCTGGCGGACCACTTCCTCAGATCCCACGCCCGGGCTCTGGGCAAGGCGGTGTTCGGATTCGACCGCGACGTCCTGCCACGGCTCATGGCCGCCAGATGGGACGGCAACGTCCGCGAACTGAAGAACGCCGTCGAGACCGCCGTCGTCCGATGCCCCGGTTCGCTCGCGCGCCTCGAAGACCTGCCGCGCGAGCTGTACGATCCCGCGGGCCGAGGCGCCACGGAGAGTGACGCGACCGGCCTCGGCGCCACCGGGCTCCTCGACTTGACGGCCCTCCCTCTCGCCGATGCCACTGCGGAATTCGAGCGCAGGCTCATCGCGCACGTACTGCGCGAGGCCGGCGGCAACGTGACCCAAGCCGCCACGCGACTGGGCATTGGGCGCACCGCGCTGCACCGCAAGATCCGCAACCTCGGGGTCCGTCGCGAGCCGGACGACGAGTCGCCCTGACCTGACCCATCCCCGCAACAGTGTCGCGCCGAGGGTACACAACGCGGCGGCGTTGGCCCTGCCGACCCGACGGGCCCATCCCTCACACACCGCCCTATTGGGTGTCGTGGCGCGTCATCTGGCGAGCGCCCGCACGTCTGCGCATGTTGGCACGCTGCCTGCTTACGATAGGTCGCGACGAGGCGCCGGCGTGTGGTTCGGCCGGTGCAGCATGGAGATGGGTTAGCCGAATGAGCGCATCCAGACTCAGCGCTTTTGGCCATGACGGAGCGGGAGGCCGGGGAGCTACGACCGGCCCCTCAGCGGACATCGTCTCGATTTACCTCAACGAGATAGGCCGCATACCCCTCCTGTCGGCGGACGAGGAGCGGAAAGCCTTCGAACGACGTCGTAGCGCGCGGCAGCGACGGAAGCACGTCGCCGACGAGCTCCGCGCCTCGCGCGCGAGCGCGCAGCCGGCCACGGCTGCCGAACGCGGCCGCCTGAGCCGCGAATACCGCGCCCTTTCACGCATCATCGAGCACACGACGCGTGGGATCATCAAGGCGAATTTGCGCCTGCCGGTCGCGGTGGCGAAGAAGTATCAGGGCCGCGGCTTGGGCCTTCCGGACCTGATCCAGGAAGGCACTCTCGGTCTCCTCCGCGCAGTCGAGAAGTACGATCACAAGCGGGGCGTGCGGTTCGCGGCTTACGCGGGTTGGTGGATACAGCAGCGCATCGGCCTGGCCATCGCCAACCAGGGACGCACCGTGCGCGTGCCTACGTACCTGCTGGAGTGGCAACGGAAGCTACGACAGTGCAAGGCCAATCGCCTGGGAGGCGGTTCCGTCGAGTCGCTCGCGAAGGCGGCGGGACTCACCGTCGACCAGACCAAGCGCGCCCTCGACGCGGACACGGAGACGGTCTCACTCGACGCATGCCTGTCGCCGAGCTCCGTCGGGCCCATCGCCGAAACGATTGAGGATGTCGACGGGCCGCGGCCGGACCAGGTCACCGAAAACGCGGCCATGCGCGAGGCCGTTGAGGCGGCCCTCGAGGAGCTAGACGCCCGCACGGCTCGCGTCCTCCGCCTGCGTTACGGCTTCGAAGACGGCGTCGGTCGCAGCCTCCAGGAGGTCGGGAAGGTCATGCGTCTGTCTCGTGAGCGCATCCGGCAGATCGAGGCCGCTGCGTTCGACCGTCTGCGCCACCCCTCTCGGGCATCCTGCCTGCGCGAGTTCGTACAGCCCGCCGGTTGACGCCGGCCCGCGCATTCGCCATAGTATCCCCGCACGGACCGAAGGCCTCCACGATTCCCGGCGGAGACGAGAATGCGCATCGGCTTCATCACCGATCTGTCCGAGGACGACTTCCGGTTCGCCGCCGAAAACGGGTTTCCGTGCGTCGAGCACATCTCCTTCGGCGCGGTCGACATCGCGGACCGGGGAGACGAGATTCGCGCCCGGACGCGGACCTATGGCGTCGACTTCTCGATGTTGGGCCTGTTCACGCAGAACTACATCGCGGAGAACCGCGACGAGGCCGACGAGTCGTTCCGGCAGGCGCGCACGCTCATCGACCTGTGCCAGGATATCGGCGCGCCGCTTATGGTGACGTGCGCGGGTGAGGCGGAGGGGCGTCCCCTCGAGGAGAACGCACGCCGCGCTGTCGATGCGCTGGGTCAGCTGATCGACTACGGCAAGCCGCGTGGGGTGAACATCGCCCTATACAACTGCCACATCACCAACTTCGCGGATTACCCGGCCGCGTGGGACATGATCCTGCCCAAGCTGCCGGATCTTTCGCTGAAGTTCGACCCTTCGCACGCGCTCTACGACGGCCGAGACTACCTGGCCGAACTGCGCGACTGGGGCGGGCGCGTGGCGCACGTGCACGCCAAGGGAAGCCTCGTGATCGGCGGCGAAAGGTTCGAGGATCCTCCGCCCGGGCTGGACGACACGCGTTGGGGGCCGCTGTTCGCCGTTCTGTACCACCACGACTATGGCGGCGACGTGAACATCGAGCCCCACGCCGCGACGTGGACGGGCAGCCGACGCCATGACGGGATACTGCTGGCGCAGAGACACCTGTCGAGGTACGTCCTGTAGCCGGCTCGCCGTCACGCCGGGGAGAGCCCGCTGCCGATGCTCGCATGGATCGCCCTGACGATATGGGCTCTCGCCGCGCTCTACGCCCTTGTCAGCGTCTGCGTCGTGATTGGGTCGGCGCGGCTGGCGCGGAAGCCGGGCAGACCTGCCGACGATCCCCTGCCGTTCGTCACGATCCTCGTGGCCGCGCGTGACGAGGAGCGCCACATAGCGGCCTGCCTACGCTCTCTCCTCGGGCAGGAGTATCCCGGCGATCTGTACGAGGTCGTGATCGTCAATGACCGCTCGACGGACGGGACGGGGGCGCTGATCGAGGAGTTCGCCGGCGGGCATCCCAATCTCGTCGTCGTGGACATTGGCGACGAGCCCCAGGGCACGACGGGCAAGCAGAACGCCCTGCGCGTGGGTATCCACCACTGCCGCGGCGAGTTCGTCATGAACACGGACGCCGACTGTGTGGCGCCGTCGACATGGGTGTCCACGATGGTCTCGCGGTTCGCCCCTGATGTGGGGCTCGTGATGGGCATCACGCTGGCGCACGCGGCCGACGCAGACGCGGCCCTGTTGACGCGGGTGCAGTCGCTGGACCTGGCCTTCCTCCTCCACACCGCGGTCGGCAGCATCGGGTGCGGCAGCCCCGCGAGCTGTATCGGCAACAACATCGCATACCGGCGTAGCGCCCTCGACGAGATCGGCGGCTACGAAGCGATGCCACCGTCGCTGACCGAAGACGCCATGCTCATGCGCGCGCTGCACACAGAAACCGGCTGGCGCATTGCGGCGGCAAACGAACCTGGAGCGGTCATCCTCACGGAGCCGCCGGCCTCCTGGCGGGCGTTCTATCGCCAGCGCTCCCGGCGGATACTCGGAGGCCGCGAGACTCGTTCGCCCGCCGTCAGGGTGCTGTACATCATCCTGCTGTACAACTGGGTGCTGCTGCTGACCCCCGTCGCCATCGCGCTGGCGCCCGAGTTGCGCGCCGCGTGCGTCGGGGCGCTGTGCGCGAAGTTCGTGGCGGACCTGGCCGTGGCGTGGCAGGCGTGCGCACGGCTGTCACGGCGGGACGTGCTACGGGCGTACGTGCCGTTTTCGGCCTACTATCTCATGTATGGCGCGCTGATCGGCATGGCGGCGCTCTTCTCCCGCAAGGTCCTGTGGAAGGGACAAGTCTACCGGAGGCGACGATGACGGTGATCCTGCTCGCGGGTGTAATCGCGGCGATCCTGTGGGCCATGTTCCCCAGGCAGGCCCTGTGTTACGCCGAGCTGCATTACCGATTCATACCCGGGGCGAGCACGCTGTACCGGCGCATCCCCGAGATATACTGGGACTGTCCGTGGCGCGTCACGCGCGGCGAGACGCTCCCACTTGCGCTCATCATCAAGGACGCGCACCGGTTCCCGATAACGGTTGAGAACATCGAGATCACCGTCGAACTGGCCGATGGACGTCGGTCACTGGAGATCGGCGACCACGTGATGACCGATGTCGACACGCCGGTCCTGGTGCGGCATCCGTACTACTTCACGGTGATGGAAATCGCTCTACCGGACGACATCCGGGGCGCCATCCGCATCCACCCGACGATCCACGCGACGGTCGGAGGCCGAGCGCGCACTTTCGGCGTCTCCGGTCACCCGTCGCTGTCGCCGGAGCCGCTCAGCGTCTACGTGGCCGACGACCCTCTCCCCACAGTCGACGGTTGGACATACGCGGACACGCACTGCCACTCCTGGCACACGTCGGACCAGGTGGAGTTCGGGGCGCCACCGGAGCTGCTGACGCGGATGGCGCGGGCCGTCGGGCTGAGGTGGGTGTTCATCACGGACCACTCATTCGACCTCACAGTACCCCCGGGCCGATGGTTCGGCGAGGATCCCGACGGCGCGCGCTGGCACACGCTCGAGCAGGAGATCAAGGAGGCCAACTCCGCCAGCGGCGACATCACGCTGATACGCGGCGAGGAGGTGTCGTGCGGCTCCGTGGACGGCAAGAACCTGCACGTGCTGGTGTACGGCGTCCCAGAGCTGATCCCAGGCAAGGGCGACGCGGCGAAGCGGTGGCGAGTCTGGCAGAACCGTCCTGACATGTCGATGGGCGACGTCCTCGAAATCGTCCGGCGTCACGGAGCCATGGCCTTCGCGTCGCACCCCATGAACGAGCCGTCGCTGATGGAAAGGACGGTGCTGAACCGCGGGGCGTGGCAAGACGCCGACCTGCATCAGGACCTCGACGGCTGGGAGATATGGAACACGGATTCCGTGGCGCCTTTCCAGAAGGCGCGGGAGGACTGGATCCGACTCCTGCTCCAGGGATCACGCAAGCCCGTCATCGCCGGCAGCGACGCGCACGGCGACTTCAACCGAATGCGCTCGATAAACATGCCGTTCGTCGCCGTCGAGGAGTGCTTCCGCGAGGCGTTCGGCCGGCCGCGCACGGCGCTTTACACGCCCGAGCCCACCCTCCCATGCGTATACGACGCGATGCGCGCAGGACGCGCCGTCATGACCAACGGGCCGTTCGTCACTCTGTCCGTAGAGGACGAGGACGGCTCCCGCGCGGAGATGGGCGAGTCGGTTCGTCCCGGCGGTGCGGTCGTGCGCGCACAGGCGCGTTCTACTGAGGAATTCGGCGAGTTGACGCGCGTCACTCTGTACGTCGGCACAGTTGGGGGCGCCGAGGTCCCGATGGCGCTAGGCGAGAACTTGGGCCATGAGCAGGACATTGCCAGACATGTGACGCTGGACGAGGGATCGTACCTACGCGTCGAAGCAGAGGCCCGGCGTGGCGAGAACGACACGCGCGCGTGCACGAATCCGATCTGGGTGGACGCGCGCTGAGCCGCCGATCCCATGCAGTCGCAGCGTCGGATAGGAGACGACACATGAGCTCGCCACTCGCCTGTCTCGGAGCCCCTGTCGTGGTGGTCGCACCGGGCCGGGCGCGCATCGCCGCGACGACGGTCAAGGGGGCGCCACGGAGCCGGTGAGTCGCCTTGCCGCCGTTCCCCGCGCGTACGTCGAGCTCTCACGTCCCGTGAACGGCGTGATCTCCCTCGCCGGCGCGGGCATTGGCGCCCATGTGGCCGTGCGGGGACGCGGCGCCGACTGGACATCGGCGGACGCGTGGAGTACAGTCGCCGTGGGGATTGCGACGCTGCTCATCCTCTCGGCCGGCAACGCGCTCAACGACGCGTGCGATGTCGAGGTCGACCGCGTCAACCGGCCGCATCGGCCCATCCCATCGGGCCGCGTCTCGGCGCGAGGCTCCGTTCGTTTCGCGGCGGTACTCACCGTGGCCGGCGTGGCCCTCGCAGCCGTCGTCAATGGCCTGGCGGTTGCGGTCGCGGCGGGCGCTGCTGTCTGCTTGGTCGCGTACGCGCTGCTACTCAAGGGCACGCCATTGGGCGGCAACCTCGTTGTGGGGTTGCTGACCTCAGGGGCATTCGCGGCGGGCGGCATCGCCGTCGAGGCGCTGAGCCATGCGGCCGCCCCGATCGTGTTTGTGTTCCTGTTCACCGTCTCACGCGAGCTGGTGAAGGACATCGAGGATGTATCCGGCGATGCGCGGCACGGCGCCAGCACCGCCGCGGTGGCATGGGGGCTGCCTGCGACGGCTCGAATGGCGACGCTCTTCGGATGCGCGGGTATCCTTTTTACTCCAGCGCCTTTCCTGCTGGGCTGGACCGGCTTTGGGTGGCGGTACCTCGCGGTGGCGTTGGTCGGCGTGGATGCCGTGATCGGCCCGGCTCTATGGCGCCTCTGGCGCGACCCGTCCGCGCACACGGCCACGCGCGCGCAGAGGAGTCTGAAGATAGGGTCAGTGCTGGGCCTTGTCGCCGTGTTAGTTGGCTGAGGCGTGTGAACGGGCATGATCCAGGTAGATTACGACCTGTGCGACTACTGCGGCGCGTGCGTGGGCACCTGCCCGCCGAGCGTCATCCACCTTCTGGACGCCAAGCTCATCGTGGACAACACGCAGTGCACGGATTG
>NYZG01000307.1 GCA_002687025.1 Candidatus Poribacteria bacterium | reverse complement strand
GGCGAGGCGGAACAGCCGCGCCTGCGCCACCCGGACGAGCTCGTCCGTCACAAGATCCTGGATATCGTCGGGGACCTGTATCTCGCGGGGGCGCCGTTGCGTGGGCATGTCGTCGCCGTACGGCCTCAGCACGCGCTGAATCTCAAGATGGCCGCGGCGCTGCGCGATCTGAGAGCCGCCGCGCGACACGTCCTGCCCGTCCCGCTTGGGCCCGCCGACATCGAGGCTGTCATCCCGCACCGGTACCCGTTCCTGCTTCTCGATCGGGTCGTCGAGATGGAGCCGGACCGGCGGATCGTCGCCATCAAGAACGTCAGCTACAACGAAGAGTTCTTCCGCGGGCATTTCCCCGGACACCCGGTCATGCCGGGCGTGCTCATCACCGAGGCGATGGCGCAAGCCGGAGGCGTCCTGCTGCTGCGACGCGAGGACTTCGCCGGCAAGATCGCCTACTTCGGCAGCATCGCGGATGCGAAGTTCCGCCGCCCGGTAGTCCCGGGAGACCAGCTCCGCCTGGAGGTCGAAGTGTTGCGCCTCCGTCGGACCGTGGGTAAACTCCGAGGCGTCGCGACCGTGGCGGGTGAGGTGGCGGCTGAGGCCACGTTCAGCTTCGCCATCGTTGACCCGGACGCGGGCGCCTGATCCGTCCCTCCCTCCGAGCCGCCGTCCCACGGGAGACCACCATGCCACGGGTGCATCCGACCGCGATCGTGCATCCCGGCGCCAAGATAGGCGACGGCGTGGCGATCGGCCCGTTCTGCATCGTCGAGGATGGAGCCGCCATCGGCGCGGGCACGTGGCTGGACGCCCACGTGAAGATCTGCGCCCACGCGGAGATCGGCGAGGAGTGCCGTATCTACTACGGGGCCGTCATCGGGCACACGTCGGTGGACCTGAAGTCGCACGATGGCGACTGCCGCACGGTGATCGGCGCGCGAAACATCATGCGCGAATACGTGACCATCTCGGCGTCGTCCACGCCCGGCGAGGCTACCGTCGTAGGCAGCGACAACCTGCTGATGAACTGGGCGAACATCGCGCACGACTGCGTCCTCGGGGATCGCATTATCATGGCGAACTTCGCCACGCTGGGCGGCCACGTCCGAGTGGACGGCCCCGCGCGCATCGGCGCGCACGTCGGCGTGCACCAGTTCGTGCGGATCGGGCGCGGGTCGATGGCGGGAGCATGCTCGAAGTTCAGCCAGGACCTTCCGCCGTACACCGTCGCGGACGGCCATCCGGCGTGGGTGCGGGGGCTCAACGTGCTGGGGCGCGGCACCGCCGTGAACCATCCCATGGCCGACGTCTCCGACGAGTCGGTGCGAGCGCTGAAGAAGGCGTATCGACTGCTGTTCCGATCAGACCTGAACGTCAGCGACGCCATCGCGCAGACGCGCGAACAGGTCGAGGACGACCCGCATGTGACCCACCTGCTGGAGTTCATCGAGAACTCTCCCCGTGGCGTATGTCGCCGAATCCGAGACGGCCGGGAAGCGCAGTGACCGAGGATGCCCGACCCCTCGGCGTCATTGCCGGCGCCGGACGTCTCCCGGTCGTCCTCGCGCGGGTTGACCACGACGCACGGCCGCTCGCCGTGGTAAGCATCAGCAACGACCCGCAACCGGAGTTGCGCGCCGCGGCGGACGTGTTCCGCCACCTTAGCGTCGGCAAGATACACGAAATGCTGGGCGTGTTCCACGACGCGGGGGCCACGGAACTGGTGATCCTCGGCGCGGTGGACAAGGGCGTGCTGTTCCGACCGAAGCAGTTGGATTGGCTCGCGCTGAAGATACTCGCGCAGGCGAAGACGCGCGGCAGCCAGAGCCTGTTCCACGCCATCGCCGACGAATTCGAGGCGCGCGGATTCACCGTCGCCGATCAGCGGACCTATCTCCCGCCCCTGGTTGCCAATGCCGGGGCATTGACGCGGCGAAGACTCGGCCGCGCGGGACGGCGCGATGCCGAGTACGCGCTACGCCTCGCCCGAGAGGTGGCGCGCCTGGACATCGGCCAGACCGTCGCCGTGAAGGACGGGACGCCGGTGGCCGTCGAGGCGATGGAGGGGACCGACGCGGCTATCCGGCGCGCGGCCGACCTCGCGGGCGGCGGGATCGTCGTGGCCAAGGCGACGCGGCCCGACCATGACTTCCGCTTCGATGTGCCGACCGTCGGGTTGGACACGCTCGGCGTCCTCGTCGAAGTCGAGGCGTCCGCGCTCGTGGTCGAGGCGAACCGAACGTTCGTGCTCGACCGGGACGAACTCAGGGAACGCGCCGACGCGAACGGGCTGGCCATTCTCGCCGCGACCTAGCCCGCAGCCGGACGTCTACGCCAGCGCGGCCCCGTATTCCCCGACCTTCTGCGTGTTCCGAACCTGTATGAGCTGCGCGACGATGGACACCGCGATCTCTGGGACCGTGTTCGAGGAGATGTCCATGCCGATGGGCGCCTGCACACGGTCGAACAGCGACTCGGGGATGCCCAACTCCTTCAGGTCATCGTAGATCAGCTTTATCTTCCGCCGGCTGCCGATCATTCCTATGTAGCCCGCGTCCGATTCGATCACCGCGCGAAGGCAGGACTCGTCGTGGTTATGGCCGCGCGTCACGATAACGACATACGTCAGCGGGTCGAGCTTGCGGCCCTCGGTCGCCGTTGGCAGGTCGTCCACGATGATCTCATGTGCGTCCGGCAGGTTCTCGGCGTTCGCGAACTCGGGCCGGTCGTCGATCACGGTGACGTGGAAGTCGCACATGGCGGCGAAATGCGTCAGAGCCGCGCCGACGTGCCCAGCCCCACAGATCACGAGCCGTGTCTGCGGCAGCATCGCCTCGACGAACATGGTGATGCCGCTCTCGGCCTCGGTCCAGAGTCGCGCGTCGTTCTTCTCAAGGGCGGCGACCGCGTAGCCGGCGAACAGATCGTCCATGGCCTCGCTGCCGAGGGCGCCAAGGCGCGTGCCGTCCGTCGCGATAAGGCGTTTCGCCCCGACTATGTCAGCGTCCGGCGCCTCGACGACCGTGCCGACGACGACCGGGATGTCCGCAGCGAGAAGCCGGTCCATCTCAATGAACAGGGGGCCGTCCTCCGGTCGATCCGTCAGGTCGACGAATATCCGCATGCTGCCGCCGCATATCAGACCGTCGTCCCAGCCGTAGTCGCTGTCGAGCTTGAACTCGAGGAGCTTGCGCGAGTTGCTCTGCATCAGGCGCGCCGCCTGCTTTCGCGCCTCGGCCTCGACGCATCCGCCGCCGAGGGTGCCAATGCTGGCCATCGTCGGGAGGATGAGCAGCTTCGCGCCTTCCTTCTGCGGCGTCGAGCCCACCGTATCGACCACGGTGCAGTACGCGGCGCGACTGCCTTTCGCGGTCAGCTCCGGGATCATCCGGTAAATGTCTCGCATGCCGATTGCCCAGCCGCAGAATGAGAAGAGCGCTGCCTCAGTAAATGTACCCTGAATGGCGCCCGTCGCACAGATCGGCCGCGGAGGCGCCCCATACGGTACACGCCACCGTTGGCGTACGCCCCAAGTGGATGCTCCCCGAATGGTTGCGGGCGGCTCAGTGCCGCCGTTACGCGCATTCGCGCATACACATTCAGTGGCACGGATGTTGCCACTGTCCGGGCGAGGATCAGGCGACGACAGGCTACTGACATGGCGTGAGGCCCGTCACGGGACCTCGAACCGACAGTCCGCGCGCATTTGGGCGCGGGCCGACGGACGAGTCTGCGCGCCCACAGCGCAAGGAGGATCGCCACATGGCGGCGAGAAACCAACGCACACGCTTCGCATTCACCGTGTCCATCGCCGTGCACGCGGCGGCGGCAGTCGCCCTGACCTTCTACATCCTCGTCGAGAAAGAGATCATCCCCAACCTGTTCGACACCGACCTGATCACGCCGGCGCCGATCGCAGCGCCGAAGCCGCGTCGGGCCCGGGTCAGGCCGATTCCCAAGCCCATCGCCATGGACGACACGCCGGTGGCGGTTCAGCCACAGGTGACGACGCGCGCAAGCCTGTCAGCGCTGCCCAAGACCTCCTCCGTCCGCGTCGAGAGCGTGCTGGCGTTCGCGACGCAGGCGACGCAGGTCAGCGCGCCGATGAACTTCGCCAGTCCGCGCGTCGTGCGACCCACCACAGACGTGCCGCAGGTCGTCACGACTGCGGACTTGCCCGTATCGGATTCCCCGGACGCGCTGGCGTTTACCGCGCCTGTCGCGGGAGTGGGCGGCCCGGGCCCGAAGCTTGGGCGATCCGTGGCTGGCAGAGGCATCGCGTCGCCATCGGCGCAACTCGGAAAAGCCCGAGGACTGACGCTCGTGGAGCACGTCGGCGCGGCGCTCGACGGCCTCGGCGACATGGCCGATGTGGCCACGATCGGCTACGAGGAGGTCCCGGAGTTGCCCGTCGGTTGGGGCGGCGGCCGTGTGGTCGGCGTCGGGAAGAACATCCGTGGCGTGTTCCGTCTCGTCCGTGTGAAGCACGATCTGTCGGACTGGTGGGCGGATTCCTCGTCGTTGAACGCGCTCACGAAGTGGCTCAACGAGAAGACGCAGATCAAGACGGACATGAACGTGGAAGGTGGCGCGGTTCGGCTAACGGACGCGAATCTCCACAAGTCGCCTCTTCTGTGGATGACGGGGCACGATCCGGCGCTCGTGCACTCACGCGGCCTGCTGCGCGAGGGCGGCGGCGGCTCGAAGCTCGACAGCAAACTCGGCGAGCTGGAAGCGATGAACCTGCGCAAGTACCTCACGGTGAACCAGGGGATGTTGGTCTTCGACGACTGCGGCGTGAACGCTCCCGCCCAGGCGATGATCAAGATCTTCCAGGCGCAGATGCGCGTCGTGATGCCCGAGTACGGCATCGAGCGCCTCTCCAACGATCACCCCGTCTACCGCACATTCTACGAGCTCGCCGGTCCTCCGGTTGGGTTCGACATCTTCTGGTGGGGTACCAAGCCGCCGAAGCGCAACTACCTCGAGGGCATCTCCGTTGGCGACAAGCTCGTGGCGATGATGATTCGCCGCGACTACATGTGCGCCATGGAAGCCGTCAACCTGCCGACGCGGTCGGTGAACTACTCGCCTGGCGTGTACCGTTGGGCGACGAACGTCGTCGTCTACTCGCTCACTACCGGAAACATCGCCGACTACTCCGACTACGTGCCCGCGGACCTCTACGCCGCGGATCAGCTACAGGAGTCTGCCCCCCAGTCGGCGCGCATCGCCACCACCCCCCTGGCGCTGGAGGAATAGCAGCGCAGGTCGCAGGCGAGGGGCCACCGCGGTGGCCCTTCTCCGCGGCCGTCGCGCCCGTTGCCTGAAGGCCCCGAAGGAACCCGGCGCATGAGCCGCTCCGACCGGCGGTACCGAGACCTTTCAGCCTCCGTGTGCGCGGCGCGCCGCGCGCGCGTGATTGCCCTCGTCATGTCCGCGGCCCTGTGTATGAGCGTGGCCAACGCGCGACCCGTCTTCGCAGCCGAAGCCGAGATGGCTGCGGCCACGACCTCGCGTCGCGCGCCGCGCCCGGGGGCCGTCGCCGCGCCGTGGCATCCCGCGTCCGCGATGCCCGGCATTTCGCTTGTGGAACACGTGGGCGCCGAACTGGACGGCCTTGGGGACATGGGGCTGACGGTCACGATTGGCGCGGCGGACGTGCTGCCGCTGCCCAAGGGTCAACCTGGCGGACGCGTCGTGGGACGCGGCAAGGACATCCGCGGCGTCTGCCGTCTTGTGCGAGTCCGGCACGATCTCTCGGACTGGTGGGCGGATTCCGGGTCGCTGGGGAAGCTCGCGAAGTGGCTCAACGCGAAGACGAGCATCAAGACCGACATGGAGGTCGAGGGCGGGGCGCTACGCCTCACGGACGCCGACCTGATGAAGGCGCCCATGCTGTGGATGACGGGGCACGACCCGTCGCTGGTGAACTCCTACGACCTCGTGTCGGAGGGAGGCGGCCACAAACTCGACGGCGCCCTGAGCGACGCGGAGATCGCCGGCCTGCGGCGGTACCTCGTCGATAGGCGGGGCCTGCTCATCTTCGACGACTGCGGCGTTCGCGCGCCCTCGCAGGCGATCATCGAGGTGTTCCAAGCCCAGATGCGCCGGGCGATGCCGGAATACGCCTTCGCGCGCGTGCCGAACGACCATCCCGTCTACCGGACGTTCTCTGATCTGGGTGGGCCGCCCATCGGGTTCGCCATCTTCTGGGAAGGCGCCCGCCCGCCGCGGCGCAACTACCTCGAAGGCATCTCTGTCGGCGGCAAGCTCGTCGCGC
>NYZG01000306.1 GCA_002687025.1 Candidatus Poribacteria bacterium | reverse complement strand
TCCCTTTGCCGGGTCTTCTGCCCGGCGGTTCTTAGGTCCGGGAAGTCTACGCCGCCGTTTCCTACTTACACACCTTCTGAGGCTACCTCGAGACTGCAGTGCGGAAGCCGCTACGAGTGGTATGGACGTTCCTGGCCGTGTGCGTGCCGCTGTCGTTGGCGCACGCTGCGACGCATCCGATCTACCGACAAGACAACGTGCTCGTCGGCGCCAACTTCAACGACGGCCCCGGCAGCAGCGACATGACTCTCATCATGCGCATCGACAGCGATCCTGCAGACGACGGATGGGTCGACGAGGGACATCCGGTCAAGTACCTCACCAACCCGGACAACGACGACATCGAGGAGGGGTGGACCCAGATCGTCTACGACGACGAGGACTGGGAGGACGGAGAGGCGGGCGTCGGCTTCTCGGACGGCGACGACAACACCGTCACCGCTGGCGGGCTCTTCTCCATCTGGACGCGCTACTACTTCGACATCCAGGACGCCTCCACGATCTCCGCTCTCACCTTCCGCGCGGAATACGACGATCAGTTCGCAGCGTGGCTGAACGGTGAGCTCATCATGGCCTCGGCCGGGGTGTCGGCGTTGATCGGCGACGACGACGAACCCGACTTCGACCTGAGCGCAGGCGGCGTCAACAACCACGGGTCGAGAGAGCTCCCCGCGGGACAGCCCAACCCGGCGCGGTGGGCCGCCGGCGGACAGGAGAACGTCGACCTGACGTTCGATTTCGCCGGACAGACCGCGCTGGCCGTTGACGCGCGTGGCAAGCTCACGACGACCTGGAGCCGCCTCAAGACGACGCGATAGTCGCGTCGGCGGCGGCACGAGCGCGGCGAACGCCGCGTGGAAGGAAGAACCATGTATCGGAAGACCGTGATCTCTCTAGTCTTGGGTCTGGCCGTATCGCTGACCGCGGCAGCCGGAGTCCAGGGCCTCCAGATCTACGACACCGGCAACGTGCTGGTGGGCGCGAACTTCAACGACGGCCCCGGCAGCAGCGACATGACCCTCATCATGCGGCTGCAGAGCAGCGCCGGCATTTACGCTGACGAAGGACACGCGGTAACGTACATCGTCGACGAGCAGCCCTCGCCCGGGTGGACGAAGGTGGATTACGACGACTCGAGCTGGGAGGCCGGGACCTCCGGCGTCGGCTTCGCGGACGGCGACGACAACGTCGATGTGGGATCCGGGAAGCTGTTCATCGTCACGCGTTACATGGTCGACATCGCGGGCGCCGGCACGATCACCAACCTCGAGCTGCTGGCCGATTACGACGACCAGATGGCCGCGTGGCTGAACGGCGAGCTGATCGTCGCCAGCGCCGGCGTCGCCGACCTTGTCACGGCTGGCTCGGAGCCGGCTTGGGACATCACGTCGGCCGGGGCCCCGAACCACGGCTCGTCGGAGATGGCCGCCGGGTCTCCGAACGAAGCGCGATGGGCGGACGGTGGCATCGAGACCACGAATATCACGTTCAGCTACGGCGGCTCCGTGGCCGTCGAGGCTCGTGGCAAGCTGACCACGGCTTGGGCGGCGCTGAAGACGCGCTAGCCACCGCACCGGAAATCGAGTCGATCAGGGGCGGCCGTCTTACAGGCGGCGGCCCCTGTTCGCGTACGTCGACGCCGTTCGGCCTTCGGTCCACACTCGCGTCGATGCGCGGGACGCTGCACGCCCCGCGCTACGCCATCTCTTCGAGCGCGATGAGCAAGCGGCCCATTCGCAGCCGCAGAATCCATTGGTACAGGAAGGCGAGCAGAAGGACCTGAATGTCCGTCGGCATGTCGGCCGCTGAGATGAGGCCGACGATCTCCTCGGCCTTGCCTCCGACGTTCTGCGCGCGCTCCATGGTCATCTCGTCGGCAGGCGCGTCGGAGCTGACGCGCAGGAACTCCCATATCTCGTCCTGGATCTCCGGCAAGTAGCTGCGGGCCCGCGCGCGATGCGCCTTCTCGCCGGCGGCTACGAACGCAGTGTTGGACTTCCAGTTGAGGAAGACGGCGAGGGCGTTGGCGAGGACGTCGCGGAGCGAGTTGTCCTCACCGGTGAGGAATTCCTCGCCGACGCCGACCAGATCGGAGCCGGCTCCCAGCGCGCGAGCGGACCTATAGTCGGCGATTTCGGCGAGGGCGTCCGCATGTTCGTTGAGGAGTCGCCAGAGACTGCCGCTCGTCGTGACGAGCGTCTCAACCTGCGCGGTCACCGGGCCCCCGAGAGTAGCGCGAGAGAAGTAGGCGAGGCTGTACAGGTCGTTCCGCCATCGCCATACGACGGCCGCCGTGAGCTCCTCCAGCGGGAGACCCGCCGGCCGGACCAACGACTGCCGTATGCGTTCGAGAGCGACTCGGGCGGCTTCGTCACGGTCCACGAGTGTCTCCGCGCGGTGGTAGCTAGGGCGTCTGGGCGCCTTGCGCTTCGACAGACAGCGAGTAGAGCGACTGTCCCGCCGTGATGAACAGACGGTTCCTCCTGAGGCCTCCGAAGCAGACGTTGGAGCCCGGCTCGGGGAGGTGTATCTTCGCTATCCGGTCGCCATCAGGGGCGAACACATGGACTCCGTCGAACCCGGCGCCGCCCCATCCCGCGCTGGCCCACAGGTTGCCGTCCGTGTCTGCGCGCATGCCGTCGGCGACGCCCGGCGACATGTCGGCGAAATGGCGGCCGTCTGCCAGCGTCACGCCATCGACCACGTCGTACACGCGTATCTCGCGAGGGTGTCCGTCGCTGTGGGTCGCGCCCGTGTCGCTGACGTACAGCTTCGAGAAGTCGGGGGAGAACGCGAGGCCGTTTGGCTTCGCCATCTCGTCGGTGGCGACGGTGACGGCGCCGGTGTCGGGATCTAGACGGTAGACGTTGGTAGGCAGCTCGAATTCCGCTTTCTCTCCCTCGTAGTTCAGGAGGATGCCGTAGCCAGGGTCGGTGAACCACACGTGCCCATCTGGGTGCACGACGACGTCATTGGGCGCGTTGAGTCGCTTGCCCTCGAAGGCGTCCATCAGGACCGTGATGGCGCCGTCCAGCTCTGTCCGGGTTACCCGGCGAGACCTGTGTTCGCAGCTGACAAGGCGGCCCTGGAGGTCGCGGGTGTTGCCGTTGGCGCAGTTGGACACCGAACGGAAGACACTGACATCGCCAGTTTCCTCGACCCATCGCATGATGCGGTCGTTGGGGATGTCGCTCCAGAGCAGGTACCGCCCGTCGCCGAACCAGACCGGGCCTTCGGACCACCGTGTGCCAGTGTGCAGGCGTTCGACCGCGGCATTCCCGACGTGGTACTGCTTGAACCGCGGGTCGAGTATCTCGACGGCTGGGTCGGGGTAGCGCACGGGATCTCCGCCCGTGCCGGCGGCGATGCAGGTAGCCAGACTGCTCACGAACATGTCCGCGGCCTCTTGTTGAGCTCGGGTCAGCGTGGGACGCGCCCGTGCAGATTCGGGATGGTGACGCGGTGGTCGCCCTGGACGTAGTAGCCCTCGCCGCCGTCGGCGACAGTGCGCACGAGGATGGTCTTCCACGGGCGGAAATAGTAGTGGGGGTCGGTCTTGGGCGCTTCATGGTCGGTGTCGTCACCTAGCGGGACTAGATCGCAGACGAGGGTGGTGAAGTCGGTGATGGACCTTCCCTCCTGCCGGGCCACATTCCTGGCCATCGCCAGCGCCTTGAGGTACACCTCGGGGCCCATAACCGCGGTGCCGAAGTTCAGCAGCACGCCGCGCTCCAGGTTCTCGACAGCGTTCGCCAACACCAGGAAGTCCGTGTACGAGGCTGCGCCGAGGGCCGCGGCGTCGGCGTTTGGGTGCTCGTGGATGATGTCGTAACCGATGCCGATGTGCACAGTCGCCGGCACGCCAAGCCGATACGCCGCGGCCAGTACGCTGACATCGCGGTGCGGGAAGTCGCCCTCGGACACCTCACGGCCGATGGCCTCGCCGAGGCCGATTCCCTCGCGCGCGGCCTGGACGGCTGTGTCGTTGACGCGTCCGGTTTCCTCCCACAGCCCGAACTCGCCCGTTCGGATGTAGCGTGCGACGCTCTCTGTCGTGGCGCCGATGAGGGCGAATTCGTAGTCGTGGATGGGCCCCGCGCCGTTCATGGCGATGTGCGTGATGCAGCCGCGCTCCATGAGGTCGATCAGGTATCGCTGCACGCCGGCCCGGATCACGTGCGCGCCCATCATCAGGATCACCGACGCGCCGTTCTCGCGGGCCGCGGCGATGTGCGCGCCCACTGCGCTGAACTTGCGCGCGGCGTCGGCGCCCATGTCGGGCATGTGGCCTTCGAGCGGGAGGATCGCCGACAGGTCCAGGTCGTGCTCCCGTTCGGCGAGCGGCTTCACAGTCAGCCGCGAGCGGTCGAACTTCGCGTAGGGCATCAGCCGCCCTCGCCAAAGAGCAGGGAGAACAGGGCCTCCTGGTGTTGGTAGCCGGGGATGATGACGTCGGCGCCGGCCTGGATGAGGCGGTTGCGCTTCCATTCGTTGACGTCGACGCGCCCCACCTCGTCGGACGCGACGCCCACGGCGATGCCGTCGGCCTCCTTTGTGTTCAGGATCTCGACGTAGCCGTCACCGAAGGACACAAGCTCCGGGCCGCTGAGCTCGCGCTCCTCGAACATCTGCTGGATCACCATCGCCTTGGAGAAGTCCTCGACGCGGTCCAGGGCGGCGTAGATGCCGCCATCGAAGTAGCCGTCCACGTCCAGGAGTCTTGCCTCCTCCTCGACATAGATGTAGTCGGTTCCGCTGGCAAGGTAGAGGGTGACGCCGCGCGCCCTGAATCCGTCCAGCAGCTCGCGCGTGCGCGGCATCATGAGGTCGTCGGCCTGGCAGGCGCCGGATCGCAGGTCGTCGCGCCGCGATTCGATGCGCGCCATGAGCAGATCGTTGTACATCCGCTTGTAGTCCAGGGGATCGCGCGCCTTCGCCCCGAGCCTTTCGACCTCGTCGGCCAGTTGCATCATCTGGAAGATGGTCTGCTTGCCCGTGAGCCGGTCGACGTATTCGTGGATGTAGAGCGTGAGCGCGTCGTCGCTCTGCCGGTCGCCGGCGTCCCGAAGGATGTCGACCATCATCGGCACCATGATGTCCTGCCACCCGGTGCGGATGAGCGATATGGTCCCGTCGAAGTCGAACAGGGCGGACCGGACGCGGCCCACGGGGGCCTCCTCGTTGCGGACCTCGACGGTCGAGTCGTCAGCGAAGCGGCCGGGCGGGTATGTTGGGAATTCGGCGAGGTTCACTTGATGAGGCTCTGCAGGGTCTTGAAGTTAGGGTCGCGGGCATCACTCAGAAGCTCGAAGATCAGCATCTCGGTGGATATCAGGACGGCGCCGCTTTGGCGCATGCGCTCCAACCCGAGCGTTCGGTTCTCGCCGCTCCGCGAGGAGATCGCGTTCGCCACGGGGAAGACGTCGTAGCCTTGCCCGAGGAGATCGAGCGCGGTCTGCAGCACGCAGACGTGCGCCTCGATTCCCACGACCACCACGCTCCCGATGTCTCCATGGCGCAGTCGCGCGCCGACATCCTCGACCCCGCACGCGGAGAAGGTCGTCTTCTCTAGCGGCTCGTACGCGTCTCCCAGCGCGTCGACGATGTCCGGCACCGTCGAGCCGAGGCCCTTGGGATACTGCTCTGTCAGGAGCACGGGCAGGCCGAGCTCACGCGCCGCGCGGATCGCCACGACGGAGTTCTCGACGACGCCGTCGGCGTTGTCGATCACGGGTATGAAGCGCTCCTGGATGTCGACGACCAGCAGAGCCGTCGAGTCGCGCGTGATTCGTGGCGCCGTCATGCGCTATCCCCCGGGCAGCGGCCGCAAGTATACGAACGCCGCCGGGACATCGTCAACGCGCTCGCAATGCGCCGGCGGCGGTCAGCTTGTCCAGTCGAACACAACGCTGAAGTAGTCGTCGCGCCTGTTGAGCAGCCCTTGGTAGGCCGACTGAGCATGGTCTGGGGGGAGCAGGTGACTGCGCAACGGCCTGACGTCGATCTCGCCGCGTTCCAGGAGTGCCATCGCGTGACGCATAACGTTGGTCTTGTTGCCGGGCGTGAACGCCGTGTGGCGCGTGGGGAGGCGGTGCTCCCACCCGCTACGGATCGTGAGGTATTTGGTGAAGACCGGTTGGAGCAGCGCGGCCATCGGTCGGGTGGGGTCGCTCTTCCAATGGACGCCTATGAGGGCGATCTCTGCGCCGATATCGGCAAGTTCGACCGCGGACTGCACCGCGGCCGCCGACCCGCTTGTGTCGAGAACCAGCCGACAGGGGGTGTCGCCCACGAGCGCGGCCCAGGCGGCGTGGATGTCAGCGTCCGGCGCTGCGGCGTGCCGCACGCCGCACGCCTCGACGACCGCGCGTCGCGCCGGCACCGGATCGAAGGCGACTACCTCGTACCCGGACGCCTGGAACACCTGCGCGGCCGTCGACCCAACGATGCCAAGGCCGAAGACCGCCACGCCATCTCCCGGTCGGGCGACGGTCGTCACGAGCGTGGTCATGCTGACGGCGCAGAAGCGCACGTACACCGCGTCCTCGGGCGGCACGGTGGCCGGAGCCTTCACCAACAGGTCGTGGCGAACATCGGCTCTGTGATGCGACCCGTGTCCCCGTTGCACGAACGCGACGTCACCCTCGGTCCACCCGTCGATCGCGTCGCCGAGGGCGATGACGCGGCCGACGGCGGCGTAACCGGGCCGCACTGGATACGGCTCGCCCTCCCAGTGCCCAATGTCCTGGTCGTTGGTGTAGGAGGCGAGCTCCGTGCCGGAGCTGATCGCGGAGACGAGCGTTTCGAAGACCAGCTCGTGCTCGTGGGCGGGGGTTGGGTCGAAGTCGAATGGCTCAGTGACCGCCGTCTGGCGGCCTGTGAAGGCAACGCGCCGTCCCGAGACCATGTGCGGCTCCTCTGTTCAGTTCGTCGCGGCATCGCCGGCCGGGGCCCCGGCGGCCGGCGCGCGCCCAGGGCAGCACAGGCCGACGCGGCCGATGCTGGCCACAGAGCGCACGCGCGATACACGGGGATGTGCGCCGACGCCTATTCGGATGCCATGACGTCCACGCCCCGCCGCTTCATCTCGTACAGGGGCGACAGCTCCCGTTGGCGGGCGACGGCGTCGATGACTGCCGAGGCGACGGCATCGACTTCCTCGACCGTGTTGCCGCGACCCAGGCCGAAGCGAACGGCGGAGTGCGCTAGGGAGTCGTCCATGCCGGTAGCCAGAAGCGCCGAGGAGGACTCCAGCGAAGCCGAGGTGCACGCCGACCCGGACGAGAGCGCGATGTCGCGGAGCGTCATCAGCAGTGATTCGCTCTCGACGAACTCGAAGCTCACGTTGAGGCTGTTGTAGAGTCGTTCGATCGGGTGACCGTTGAGGTGGATGTATCCGACGCGATCCAGGAGCGTGTCGCGCAGGCGGTCGCGCAACGCGCCCACGCGCTCGCGCTCCTCGTCACGGCACTCGCCATACAGTTCGGCGGCTTTCCCCAAGCCCACTATCCCAGGGACGTTCAGCGTCCCCGAACGTAGTTTCCGCTCCTGTCCTCCACCCTCGATCTGTGGCTGGATGCGGATGCGAGGCCGGCGTTTGCGGATGTACAGCGCGCCCACGCCCTTCGGCCCGTATATCTTATGCGCGGACAGCGCCATCAGGTCGACGCCAAGCTTCTCGACGTCGCTGTCGTACTTCGCGAACGCCTGGACGCCGTCGGTATGGAGCACGGCACCCGTCTCGTCCGCGATGCGGCCGAGTTCTGCGAGCGGCTGGATCGTGCCGATCTCGTTGTGCGCCCAGATCACGGAGATGAGCGCGGTCTCGTCGGTGATCGCGGCGCGCACCTCGTCAGGATCGACCACGCCGAATCGGTCTACGTCAACATACGTAACGGCAAACCCCTGGCGCTCCAGCGCCTGACACGGCTCGAGGACGGCGCTGTGCTCTACCTTCGCCGTTACGATGTGGTTCTTACCGCGGTCTCGGTATGCGGCGGCGACCCCCTTGATGGCGAGGTTGTTCGACTCGGTGGCGCCGCCGGTGAACACGACCTCGTCCGGGCGGCAGTTGAGGGCGGCGGCGACCTGCTGACGGGCGGCGTCGACGGCCTCCTCCGCACGCCATCCCCACGGGTGCGTCCTGCTGGACGCGTTGCCGAACTCGTGGGTGAGATAGGGCATCATCGCGTCGAGCACCCTCGGGTCCAGGGGCGTCGTCGCGTGGTGATCCATGTAGATCGGGTGCATCGCCGCTCCTTCTGGCAGAGATTATAGACCAGATGGAAGGGAGCGGAGGAACCCGTAACGCTACGTCACGCGGGCGAACCGCGAACGGCCTGGGCTCGCCGACCAGGAGGCTAGGGCCCGGGGACGTCCTCACCCCAGTCGGTCACGGAGAAGACCTTGTACTTGACCAGGATCTCAATGCGACGGTTGAGGCCGCGGCCCTCGGCCGTCTCGTTCTCGGTCTTGGGCCTGTGCGGGCCGTAGCCCTGTGCGGATATCTGTCGCGGGTTGACGCCCATTCTCTCGAACATGCGCAGCACGGTGTTGGCGCGTTCAGTCGACAGTCCGCGGTTGTCGCCGTATCTCGCCGCAGTGCGCGCGCCGAGGGGAACATCGTCGGTGTGCCCGACGACGGATATCTCGAATCTGTCGTCGATGAAGCCCTGGAGCTTATCCTCGATGAGCGCCTCCATCTTCGGCACTGCGTCCGCAGGCAGATCCGCGCTGCCCGACCCGAAGCGCGCGAAGCCCTCCTGCAACTCGATCTTGAGGCCCTGCGAAGTCATCGTGGCGTCGACGCCGGGCAATTCGCCGAGATCCATGACTCCCTGCTCGAACTGCTGCTGTTCCACCTCAGCGACGACGACCTGGGACTCCTCGCCTACCTTCTGCTCTGGGTCGCCCGGCGAGGGTTCGGGAAGGTCGGTCGCGCCCTTGCCGTCCTGATCCAACGGCTCCGAGGCGACGGTCGACGATATCTCCTTGGCGCCCTCGCCCGGCTTGTGCGATCCGGCGCGCAAGGTCGCCTTGGGGTCGGCCGCGGCTTCGCGCGCTTTGCTGCCGCCGCCCTGCTTGTTCTTGCTCTCGCCCATCGACGAGCCATCCTCGAGCGTGCCGGTCGCTGCTTCTCCAGCCATGCCGAACGCGCGCGCCATGCCCGAGAACACGTCCTTGATGGACGCCTCGTCGAACTGCGCCATGGTCATCAGGAACACGAAGAAGGTCAGGAGGAGGGCGAGCATGTCAGTGAACGTAGGCGGGAGTTGCCCCGGTTTAGTGACTTCCTCTTCCGCGCCTTTCTTCTTCTTCTTGGGCATCTATCCGTCTCCTGGACGCGTGTTCACGTCGGGGCTCGCAGCTACACCCACAACCTTGCTATCGGCAGATGCAGCCAGGAAGAGTATAGTCCAGTCCGCCCGGCGGGACAAAGCAGCGCAACGCCCGGGGTGTGCTCGTCGAGTGTTGTTCATGCGGCGGCTCTGTGCTGCCAGAACTGTTCCCAGTCCTGGTTGCCCTTGACGGCTCGTAGGGCAAGCATCGGGTTGATGCTTTCCAGACGCCAG
>NYZG01000305.1 GCA_002687025.1 Candidatus Poribacteria bacterium | reverse complement strand
GGTCGCGACCCTCCGGCACGAAGTCGGCGCCGTTGATCTGCGGGAACGAGCCGGTGTGCAGATGCCACTTGCCGACCCAGCCCGTGCGGTAGCCAGCGCGGCCGAAGGCGTCGCCAATGCCGATCTCGTCGTGTCGCGTGCGCACGAAGTTGATGAGATGACCCGTCGTCTGCGGGTGACGGCCCGTGAGCAGCATCGATCGGTACGGTGTGCAGACGGGGCATGTGGAGATCATGTTCGTGAACGTCACGCCCTCCTCGGCCAGGCGCGCCATGTTCGGCATCGGGGCCTGCGGGGTGACGTACGGCGGCGTGTCGCAGGCGCGCAGTTGGTCGGCGAAGAGGAAGACGACGTTTGGACGGTCATTCATGGCGCTACCTTCACCCGATGTGTCAGTCATGCGAGGCGACGGTCAGAAGCGCGCGGGCTCGGACACGCCACGCTTCGTGCGTCAAGCGGTTCCTGAGCGCGACCCACTCGTCGTCGGCGTAGACGTGCAGGTCGTCGCGCGGGATTCCCGGCACGTCGGCGCCGAGAGCCATCGTGCCTCCTTCGCGCTCTTCGGTGGCGTAGTAGGGGTCTGTGTCCACGTCGTTGGCCGCGGCCCATGTCGCGATGTGGGTCTCGGGCATCGCGCGTATCGAGTCGTCGGTCCACGCGGGAAACCGCAGATGCTGGCGCAACCATGAGGCGACCGGTCGCGTGACGAAGAACGGACGGTGGGACGCGTCGGCATCGAGACCCGTGTCGAAGGGCCGCGCGCCATTGCCGATGCGCCGGATCGTCCTCGCGCGCAGATCCCGGAAGAACTCCTCGCCGTGATTCGGGATGTTCACCACGTCGTCCTTCATCCCGTTGTAGACGAGCGTGGGTCCCCGCGCCGCGTGCATGGCGTATAGCTCCGCGCCTCGGTCGCCGAGGAACGAGAGCGCGCGGTACGGCGTGGCAGTGCACATGGGCTTCGTGTTGTCCCAGTATTCGTCCGGGCCGTCGAGATTGCCGCCCCCCGCGTGGACACAGGCATGGATACGGTCGTCAACGGCTCCCGTCACGGCGACGACATACGACCCGAGCGAATACCCGACGGCCCCGATCCGCGTAGGGTCGACATCGGGACGCCCACGCAGGTAGGACACTGCCTGCATGAGGTCGGTCATCATGAGCCCGGCGACTCTCGGCGCGAGTTCTTCCGGGCGCTCGATCGCATCATGCGCCCGCGTCCCGGAGAGGCGATCGACGTTCCTCTCGCCCTCGCCCGTCGGGTCGTACGTGACCACGACCGCGCCGGCGCGGCTGTAGAGGATGCCCGTGTAGAAGGCGTACCAGCTGTACTTGTCGCCGCCGTGGCCGTTGACAACGATGATGGCAGGCGCCGACTTCGCGGGTGGCGACGCGGGCCGATACACGATGGCGGGTACGCGCATGTCGAACTGCGTGCCGTAGCTCACGCGCTCCGCGACGACTCCCGGCGTCGGCTCGAAGTGGCCGTGCTCGCGGAGGCCGAGGGGAGGCAGTGGGGCCGGGACATGGAAAGTCCCGAGGATGCGCGCACGGACGTCGGCTGGGCGCGAAGGCATGTTCTGCGTGGGCTCCATGGTGAGACACGCGCCCGATCAGACTACCGCATCGTGACATCGGGGCCATCCCGCGCAACGCTCGCAGCCCCTATCGGAGGTATTTCGCCGGTCCCAAACCAGGCGCGCGCGCCGCCGCCGCAAAAAAGCGCTTGACAGGCGTATCAGAATGTCCGAGAATGTGGTCAGAGGTTTAGCGAGTTCTCCGCAACGACTCGCCCCCCTTTCCGAATTATCGCCGACGTGGTAACAGATTTGCTGACGATGCCCTGGTGTGGGTATCGGGATCGTCGGCTAACGAGCGTGGGGTCACCTTACTTAGACTCTGGTGACTTCACGGTACGCATGTTTCTCCACGATTTCCGTGGGTGAAGACAGCACGGAAGTTGTATGCGTACCTCTTCTCCGGGCCTGTTTTCTTCTTAGCCGTGAATGGGTGGCCGCCGTTTGTGTGGCCGCCCGTTTTTTGTGCCCGTTGCAAGGCTGCCGCGCCCTCAGATCCACTGCTCGCGATAGAGCTGCACCTGGTAGGGGTGTCGGTACAGATCCACGCGCACGGATGTCCTGCGCCCGTTCGCAGTCCTGAGCACCAACGGCGCGCTCATCTTATTCCTCAGGTCGACGCTCCCGGATTCGAAGTACAGCCAGACGCGCTGCGTTGCGTACGGCGCCGCGCCGTAGTCCGCGCCCGCGTAGTACTGATCGTACTCCGGGAACGGCGCGGGGACACTCGTCTGCTTTCCTTCGAGGAGCACCGGCGCGGCCTCCTGCCTCGGTGAATAGCCGCTGAACTTGATGCTCGTGAATCGCGCCTCTTGGCCGCTCCTGTTGGTGAGCTCGAGGCTGACGACGATGACGAGACGGCGATTGTCATCGCGATGCAGGAACCACGACTCGTCCTTGAGGAACTCCACGGACAGGCCGGGAATCTCGATCTTCTTGAGGTACATCCGCGCCAGCCAGACGACGCCGGCCACGCCCAACACGGCGGCGATGCCGTTCGGCGTCATCAGGAGGGTGAGGGCGTACTTGAAGTATGCGGGGAGGTCCATCATGGGCGGGTTATACGCCCCACCTTTGGCGCGCCTCGTCCATCGTGACGGTTTCGCCCTTCGTCCACGCGTAGTGCGCGATCGGCTCGTTGCCCATCCATCGTTCGTCCACCGGTTGGTCGGCCCGCTGGTAGCGCGTGTCGGCGCTCAGACGATAGCGAAGGGTCGTGTTCGTGAGCGAGCCGTGCATCGCGAACATGCCGAATATGAGGGCGTCTCCGATTTCGAATTCGGTGGTGAGCCATTGCCCGCCGTATTGCTCGATGAGCGCGAGCGGGTCGTCGGAGAAGGAACCGGTGACGTGGTCGCGATCCACGTCCATCTTGCCGTACGTCGAGCGGACCTCCGCCATCCCGCGTGGTCCGTCGAGCACCGCGAGCGGGCCCATGTCGTACGACACATCGCCCAACGGCGTCCACAGCGTCACTAAGTCGAGAGACCCACGGCCCATGTAGACGACGTCGTAATGCGCGCCGGTCGATGCGCCGGTAGGCACGGCGCGCAGCCATTTGTAGTCGTACGCCAGCGACTCGCCGTCGAAGAGACCCGTGAAGAACTCCATCAGCCTCGGCGCCTCGACGACGCTGAGGAACTCGTCGGTGTGCGTCACTGCCTTGCGGCCGCCGAGGAACGCGCCTCTGCCGGCCTCGGCGATGACACCCTCGTCGCGTGGATGCGACCTGTCGATCTGCTCCCGCGCGTCGAGGTCGGCCAGGACCACGCGTCGGGCGGCGTTCACCGACTCGACATCGTGCAGGCCGCGGAGGAGCAGGTATCCGTCCTCACTCAGTCGCGCGCGCAGGGCCGGCATGTCGCCCTGGATGTCCTTCGACTCGCGCAGATGCCCGAGATGCTCGCCGCCAAGCTCCAGCTCGCGGTTCCCCATCGGCAGTATCAAGCTTTCCCCCCTCGTCGATGCGGCGGCAACACGTCCTGCTGGCCGAGCAGCGCCTTGCCGGTCATCGGGACGAATCGGACTCCACCGTGCTTCTCCTCCTCGTATCCCTCGGCCGTCCGCCTGATGCGCAGAAGCTCCTGTCGGTGCGACCCCACCGGGACGACCGCCCAGCCGCCAACCGCGATCTGTCTGCGCAGCGCATCGGGAAAAGCGCGGGGCGCGGCCGTCACGATCACCCGGTCGAATGGCGCGGCTTCCGGCCAGCCCTCCGACCCGTCGCCCACGCGAAACTGGATGTTCCCGTATCCCAACGAACTGAGCAAGTCCCGGCCATGCGCCGCAAGCGCTGGCACGATCTCCACGGTGTAAACCGTCTCCGCAAGTTCCGCCAGGATGGCCGTCTGGTAGCCGCTGCCCGTGCCGATTTCCAAGACGCTCTCGGACCCCGTCAGCGCCAAGAGCTGTGTCATAAGCGCCACGATGTAGGGCTGCGAGATGGTCTGGTCGTCGCCGATGGGAAGCGGCCGGTCTTCGTATGCCGCCGCGACCTGAGACTGCGGCACGAAGCGCTCGCGAGGCGTAGAGCGGAACGCCTGGAGGACTCGGCTGTTGGAAATGCCGCGGCGCTCGATCTGGTACCGAACCATGCCGGCGCGTTCGTTGGCGCGGTCCTTCCGGGCGCTCATCGATCCTCAGTCCTGTATGGACATGGGTTCCCAAGCGAAGTGACGCGTGTCCGGCAGCCGACCCAGGAGGCCGCTCAAGCCGCGCCCCGCGGCTCCGAGCCCCGCGTCCATGAGCTTCCGCAGCAGACTCGGCTTCGGTAGCAGCTCGACGCGCGCCAGGCGGTCGCGCGGGATGCCGGCCAGGTCCTTCGCGCTGTCGATCGCCTCGCGCATGCCGCCGAGTTGGTCGACGAGAGCGCGCTCGTGCGCCTGTCGGCCGGTCCATACCTGACCCCGCGCCAACTCGTGGACGCGCTCCCGGTCCATCTCCCGGCCCTCGGACACCCGGGTGAGGAACAGGTCGTAGAGAGTGTCCGACTGCCGCTGCAGGACTTCCTCCTGGCGCTCCGTCAGGTTCGTATTGCGGCTGCGGAAGTCGGCGTTTTCGCCGCGCTTCGCGTCATGCGTCGACACGCCGAGTTTTGCGTACAGATCGCGCAGCGACACGTGACCGGTGTAGACGCCGATAGAGCCCGTCACCGACGCAGGCGATGCGATGATGCGATCCGTCCCCGCCGCGACGTAGTACGCGCCCGATGCGCCGATGCCCCCGATACGCGCCACGATGGGCTTCCTCGCGCGGGCCTTCTGGGTCGTCCGCCAGATCGACTCTGACGCGGAGACGAGCCCGCCGCCGCTGTCGATGTCGAGGACAATCGCCTTCACATTCGTGTCCGCGGCGGCGTCCTGGATCGCCCGGTTGACGGTCCCGGCGCCGGAAAGCCTCGTGCCAACGATCGGCACGCTCATGCTATCGCCGTCCACCATCGCGCCGTCGATGCGGACGACGGCGATCTTGTCCCTGGCCGGCGCCCATTCCGTCGGGCGGTGGTCGTACGCGATGTAATCGGCCACGGAAATCAGCGACGCGTCGGGGTAGCGCTCGGCGAGGAACGTCTCGGCCTCCTCGGGAGTCGCCATCGTGTCCGCGATGCCCGCCTCGAGCGCTTCCTCGCCGAGGTACGGCCCAGCATCGATAACCCGCAACGCCTCGTCTCGCGAGAATCCCCGGCGCGTGGCGATGTCGCCGACGATCTGGTCGTAGAGGTCATCGAGCACCGCAGCATGGTTCTCGGCCACCGGCCGCGACGGCCCCGTCTGCGTGAACGGTTCCGGCCCGCCCTTGTATTCGCCCGAGCGGCGGAAGTATCCCTTGATCCCGAGCGCATCCATCGCGCCTTTGTAGTACTGCGAACTGGAATGCAGCCCGACCAGGAGGATTTCGCCGATCGGGTCGAGAAGCACGGCGTCGGCGATCGACGCCAGCCAATACCCGCCGCCTCCCGCGCGACTGATGTACGAGACGACCTCCGTGCCGTCCTCTTTCAGGCGCAGCAACTGGTCTTGCGCCTCCTTCCACGCTGCGAGCGACTGCTTCTTGCCGTCGAACTTCAGCACGACCGCGACGACGCGTGGATCGCGACGCACGCGCCAGTAGGCGCCACGCCACTGCTCGGGGGTCGTGATCAGCACGAACCGAGGCCGCCGCAGGGCGGATCGCGACACGCCCTCCTGCAGCGTGAGCATGGCGACGCCCGCGCGGGCGTCGCCATCTTCGAAGCGCTGGAGGAATCCGAGCTTCGCCGTGTCGATGCTGATCGTCGCGCGCGCTTCATATTGGCCGTCGCCGTAGGCGTTTGCGGCGACGCGGAACCCCCGAATCGGCTCAACGTGCACGCTGCCGAAGTACCGCCGCTTCTTCCACGCGGTTCGGAACGACTCATCGTCCGGCTTGCTCAGGTCGAAGGATACACGCAGTCGATCCGTATCGGGTCGGAGGGCTATGCCGAAGTCGAAGGAGCGTTCGAGCTTGACCCCGCGGTATTCGCGGCGGTCGACGTTCCGCGCGACCATCGCCAGCGAGATGTTGCGCGTGCGATACAGCCCGCCAACGTCCCACGTCGCGAGGTCGCTGTAGCCGATGTCGTCCGAGGCGAACCATGTGCGCCGCGTACCCCAGTACAGCCCGCGACCGAGGTTGCTTCCGCCCGACAGCGTCGTCGTCCGCACGGACACGCGGCCGGCGGGAGCGTCGGCCGTCAGGTACTCCAACCCCACGCCCAACCCACGCCAAGCGAGGAGGAACGCGTCGTCCTTCTTGTAGTCGCCACGCAGCGCGCGGAGGTAGATGAACTCCGCCTCCTTGCGCGCCTCCAAGGCGGCCGGATTGGTGATCGTGGATAGCGCGCCCTCCGTGCCGGCCACGGAGTCGCGCGGCAGGACGCTCGACATTCTCGGCGCGATGCCGTCGAGGAAGGGAGGCGTCGCGGCCAACGCCGTCAGGCACACGACCGTCATTGCCGCCACGTGGATGCCCACCCGCGCGGTGATTTTCATGGGTCAGGCGTCGTGGTCTCGGGCGTCGGGTCAACCTGCGCCGCGGGCGCAGGCGCGGGCGCGGCGGGCCGGATGAAGTAGACCGTCTCACCCGGTCGGATGTACCCGACAGAGCGCGCCAGACGCTCCCTGGTCATCGGGTCGGACTGCAGCTTCTCGGCAAGCTCGCGCGTCTCGTCACGGCGCGCCTCGAGACGCGCCAACGCCTCGACCTTCGCCGCCTTCAGCGCCTGCGCCGAGTTGTACAGGCGCACGTCGTCCACGAAGCGGTACAGGCAGATCGCGAGGAACAGACCGGTCCCAACGGATGCGACGGTGCTCCACCTGGGCGCGCGCGGGCGTGGCATGTAGCTGTGTTCCTTCGTCCGGGCGCCAGCCGTGACTGGCAGTGCGCCTGACTACCTATAACGCAGGCATCGGGGGTCACAGGTACGGTGAATACGCGCGCCGCCCGCCGCGCGTGCGGCAAGCGGCGCGCGATCTGCGTCGACGTCAGCTCACGTTGAAGAACACGTCGTTTCCGCGGTAGACGGCGCGTGCGCCGAGATGCTCCTCGATGCGCAGGAGCTGGTTGTACTTCGCGACGCGATCGGTCCGGCTGAGGGAGCCCGTCTTGATCTGGCCGGCGTTGGTCGCCACGGCGATGTCCGCGATCGTCGTGTCCTCGGTCTCCCCGGAGCGGTGGGAAATCACCGACGTGTAGCCCGCGCGCGTCGCCATCTCGATGGCTTCGAGCGTCTCGGTGAGCGTCCCGATCTGGTTCACCTTGATGAGGATGCTGTTGCCGATCCCCTGCTCGATGCCTCGCGCGAGGCGCGCTGTGTTCGTGACGAACAGGTCGTCACCGACGAGTTGCACGCGGTCACCGATGGCGTCCG
>NYZG01000304.1 GCA_002687025.1 Candidatus Poribacteria bacterium | reverse complement strand
GGCAGTGGACTGCGTCCGCCACAACGGCGTTCATCACGGCTTCTTCATCATGGACGCCGCCCTCGAACAGGCGGTCTTCGCGCAGGGAGAGGCCGCGCATGCGCTACGCGAAGCGTTCCTCGCGTAGCGAGGACGACCGATAAGGAGGACATCCCGTGTACGCAAGAATGCTCTGTACGATGCTCGCCGTGGCCTGCACGGTCGCCCCTGCCGTAACGGCATTCGCGCAGGAACTGCCCCTGGTTGCGGGTGTGGAGTTCCAGCCTCTCGCCTCCGCGACGAAGCGTCTGGTCGAGGCGTTGGACTACGTGGGAGCCCCCCTGTCCGATGAACACCGCGCGGCGATCGACACGGCCGTGGCATCGACCGATCACGTCGCCGGGACGCGCGCGATCCAAGAGGCCCTCGACCCATACTGCCTCCTCGGCGTCAACATCAGTCCCGAAAGCCGCGTGAAGGTCGCGGAGGGGCCGACGCGTAAGGAACTCGTCGAGCACGGGTGGCGGTCGTTCCTCGTCAAGGTCCACAACGAGGCCGGCGCGACGGCCAGGCCCGTGGCCGAAAGCCCCAACGCCGCGCAGCTCTACCGTCGGTCCACGGGCAGCGCGGAGCCGGCCGTCACAGTCCCACCGGCCGATGTGCACAACCGCTTCCTGGAGCTCGATCTGTACGGCAAGCGTCCCCTGAAAGAGACGCTGTCAGGGCTGTCCCTCGAATACCGGCTGCTTCAGCTATACACAAACGCAAGTGGGAAGCGCGAGGCCGTCCTCGGCTTCAACATAGGTCAAGGCACGCAGGACATCGGGTTCCGCAACGAAGTGGCCGTCCTCTTCGACTGCTTGCCGGCCGTCGAGGTGACCCTCGGCGTGCATGATGTCGACGGGTCGCCAACCACGGCATCGTTCGTCATTCGCGACGGCCTCGGGCGCATATATCCGCACCCCGGCCGGCGACTGGCCCCGGACTTCTTCTTCCACGACCAGGTGTACCGCGCCGATGGCGAGTCCGTGCGTCTCCCGGCCGGCGACTACACGGTGCAAACCGCCCGCGGCCCGGAATACGATATCCAGGAGCGCCAGATTACCGTTCCCGAGGGCGCGGCGCATCGCGAGGAGTTCCATCTCTCGCGGTGGATCCATCTTGCCGCTGAGGGATGGCGATCCGGTGACCACCACGTCCACGCCGCCGGATGTTCCCACTACGAGAGCCCCACGCAGGGCGTCACGCCGGCCGACATGATGCGGCACATCCTCGGCGAGGACCTCAATGTCGGCTGCGTGCTGTCGTGGGGACCGTGCTGGTACTACCAGAAACAGTTCTTTGACGGCGAGGTGCACGAGCTCTCCACCGATGACTACGTCATGCGCTACGACGTCGAGGTCTCGGGCTTCCCATCGTCGCACGCGGGTCACCTGTCGATCCTACAGCTGACCGAGGACGACTACCGAGGCGTCGAGCGCATAGAGGACTGGCCGAGTTGGGACCTGCCGGTGCTGCAGTGGGCGAAGGAGCAGGACGCCGTGCTCGGCTTCAGCCACAGCGGCTGGGGTCTACAGGTCGATGGCGACCACCTGCCCAACTACAATATGCCCAGGTTCGATGGCATCGGAGCCAACGAATACATCGTCGACGTCGCCCACGACAGCGTCGACTTCATCTCCGCGGTCGACACGCCGGCCGTGTGGGAGCTGAGCATCTGGTACCACACCCTCAACTGCGGCTTCCGCACGCGCATCAGCGGCGAGACGGACTTCCCGTGCATCTACGGCGAGCGCGTGGGTCTCGGCCGCTCGTACGTCAAGTCCCCGGAGGGCGCCCTTGACTTCACCAACTGGGCCGAGGGCATCCGCGCGGGCCGGTCGTACGTGTCCGATGGCCTGAGCCACCTGATCGACTTCAGCGTCGGGGGCGTCGCAGTCGGCGAGCCGGGCAGCGGCGGCGTCACCAGTCAGCTGGACGTCACATCGCCAGGGCCGGTCGCCGTCACGGCGAGGGTAGCCGCACTGCTAGGGGACGAGCCGAACACCGCGATCATCGAGCGTCCCCTGTCGCATCAGCCATACTGGCATGTCGAGCGGGCCCGCATCGACGACAGCCGCCGCGTCCCGGTCGAGCTCGTCGTAAACGGCGAAGCCGTCGCGACACACGACATAGACGCCGACGGCTCGATACAGGACGTGGAGTTCACGGCGGACATCGACCGGTCGAGCTGGGTGGCGTTACGCATCTTCCCGTCCAGCCATACGAACCCGGTGTTCGTCGCCGTGGACGGACGGCCGATCCGCGCCAGCCGACGTAGCGCCGAGTGGTGCCTGGAAGCCGTAGACGTGTGCTGGAACGCGAAGGTGGGTCGCATCCGTGAGGATGAACGCGATGCCGCGCGGCAAGCGTACGACGTCGCAGCGGACGCCTATCGTGCGATCATCGCGGAATCAGACGCGGAGTGACTGCCTGCGGACGTGAGCGGCGCCTCCGTATTCCACGGGGCGCCGCTCAGGTGGAGGGACTACAGTGCCAGGTCAGACGGCCGCACGTTCTTCGTGAACGTGCCGAACCCGAAGGGCGTCGGTTCGTAGGAGCCCACGATGTCGACCACCGTGCGAGCCGGGATGTGCTCTTCCAGCCCCATGCACCAGCAGCATGCGTTGACGACGAGTCGCCGAAGGTCTGCGCACACGAGATCGGTCGACGCGCCCATCGTCGTGCAGAAGACGCGCGACGTGTTCCCGGTTTCGCCCGTGTATTCCTTCACCCACGCCAGGGGCATGGTCGGCGTGTCGGCCTTCGGCGCGTCGCCGGGCTCCATGCCGACGAGGACCTGCCCATCCAGCAGCACGGTCGCCTTGCCCGTCAGCGTCGTGATGCCGTAGACATCCGTCGGTCCCCACACGTCCTCGACGCCGCGGAGGATCGGATGGTCGGCGGCGCCGGCCGCGACTACGCCACGTGTGCTCTCGTGTCCGTGGTGTCCGTGGTGGTTGACCCACGTCTCGCCAAGCACCTGACGACCGTATCCGCCCTCGAACTCCTGGCTGTTGAACGTGTACTTGGCGTAGGCGCTGTCGCTGTCGGGGGCGTACTGGAACGGATGCGTCGCCGTCCGTAGGCCCGCCACCGGCCCGCCGCGGTTCGTGTAGTCTATGATGTGCTTCATCTGCTCGTCGGGCAGCTCGCGCATCCGCGTCGCGATCACCATCATGTCGGCGTCGTCGAGCGCTTCGAGGCCTGGGATGTTCGTCCGCGCGTTCGGGTCTATCGTGCCGTCCTCGCCGATGCCGAACAGCACCGTGCACTTGAAGCCGTGGTGCACGGCGAGGATCCTGCCCAGCATGGGCAGGGCTTCCTCGGAGCGATACTCCTCATCGCCGCTTACCAGGACAACGTGCTTCCCGTTGCTCTGCGCGCCCTCGTATACAACCGTGTGGTCCGAGCCCATGCCGTGCTCCCTGTAGTGCGTGGTCGCGGCCGCGCCAGGCGGCCCTGCGCGTTAGGCGCCATGATACTCGGGAATCGCTGTTGCCACACGACGCGTGGCCGTCGCCACCAGCAACGCTGACACGTGGAGCGGGACGCCTTGCGAGGCGGCGCCGCGGAGCGCCTGGTTCTCTCGCCCGCTTGGGCGCCCGCCCGCAGCCCTAGGAAGGGCGCGCATCAACCACACCACAGCCGGCGAAAGACGTCACCACGACGAAGGGCTGATCGCTCATCGCCGACCGCGCCGCGGCAAGCGCTTCTGCGTCCTGGAACACGCCGAACACCGTCGAACCTGAGCCGGTCATCATCGCTGCCGCGCCGTGCGCGCGCAGGCGATCTCGGAGCTCGCGCACCGCGCGATGGGCCGCGAACACAGGCTCCTCGAAGCTGTTGACCGCGGCCGGCGCCGCCTCGCGCCACGCGCGAAGGATCGCTGCGCCTGCGGCCGTCGGATTCATCCCGGGCCCATGGCCCACGGGCCGCGCCTTGAGCGCTCGGTAGGCCGATGTCGTGTCGACGTGGATGCCGGGGTTCACGACCAGCGCGTGCAGGCCCGTCAGCGGCTCCAACGGGGTCAATTCCGTTCCGATACCGAAGCCCCGCGCAGCGCCGCCGCGGATACAGAATGGGACATCCGCGCCCACCGATGCCCCGAGACGCTCCAGGACGGCGACGGGATAGCGCGTTTCGTAGAGTCGGTTGAGTGCCACGAGCGTGGCTGCCGCGTCCGCGCTCCCGCCGCCGAGCCCTGCCCCTGCGGGAATCCGCTTCTTGATGCTCGCGCGAAGGCCCCCCGCCGTCCCCGTGAACCGGAAGAAGGCGTCGGCGGCCCTCGCCACGAGGTTGTCGGGGCCCGTTGGGATGGTGTCGTCATCGCACTCCACCGTTACGCCTGAGCCACCGGCTGAGAAGGTTAGGGTATCCGACAGGTCCACGGAGTGGTACACGGTCTCCAGCGCGTGGTAGCCACCGGGCAGCCTGCCGAGGACGCGGAGATGCAGGTTAATCTTCGCCCGCGCGTGCAGCGTCAACAGGTCGGCCATGTTCGTCCCATTGCTTGACCGATATGTTCGGCGGGAACAGATGGCGGAACGATGCATCGGCAATCTCGACGTTGATCTCGGGGCCGGTCGCGTGAAACGACAGCTTGACACCGTCTGTCGGCCTCTCGACGGTCGCGCGCATCGGGCGCAGGATGCCGCCGACTTCCCGGTAGCCGGCGAAGCTCGTGCGTTGCACGGTGGCGCCATCTCGGTCTAGCACGAGCCACTCCTCCACCACCGGTTCGTCGCCGACGACGCCCAGCACGACTTCTTCGCGGTGGCCGATGCGTGCGGACGCGCGGAGCACGACCGTCTTCCCGTCCCGTCGGCCGACCTCCAAGTGGCGGTCGTCGCCCTCCGCGAAGGGGTTGGCGAGGATCGCCCTTCTCACGTCGGAGACGCGCAGGTCCATGCCGTAGAGCCTCTTCAGCACAGCGTCCGTGAGTGGGCCGCGGATTCCCTCGCCGTGGCGCACGTCCACGAGCGAGAACTCTCCGGCACTCGCACGCACCACTACCAGAGGCGCATTGAGCGGGTCGAGCACGTCGAGTCGCAGTGAATCCGGGCGCCGGTAGTAAAGTATCGTGCGGGCTTCGGTAGACGCGCCCTTCTCCTCGATCCTGATCGTCATCTGCGAGCGGATGGTCTCCGTCAACGCGAAACGCGCCTGCAGATCCCTCAGCGGCCCCTCGCGGAACTCCCCGGGATCGATCGGCGTCAAGGGCGCAGCCCCGCCGCACCCCGTGGCCGCGACGACCACTGCCATCGCGCCCAACACGAGGACGCCGGCCGACACGGGACCCACGCGCCCGCCTACGGCGCGTCTGCGTGAATTGCGCTGATGAGCCAAGTGTCGCCAACCTTGGTGAGTCCGAATGTGAGCGTTCCCTCCGTCGAGCGGGCGAGCAGGGGATTGAGTTGTAGCCAATACCGCGCCGACACGATCGCCGTCGAGTCGTCGCTACGCTCGACGTGCGCGTCGGTAACGCGGAACAGGAAGTGCCCGAACTCCTCGAAAGTGCGGGCCATCCGTTCCGCCAGCCCGTCCGCGTCCTCGTCCTCGCTCAGGTACTGCGGCGATATCGTCTGTACAAGGAGATCGAGGTCGCGCTCGGCGTAGGCCTCAACGTACGTCAGCACGGTCGCCATGATCGCGTCGGACTCGCCAGGGGTTCTCCGCTCAGCGGCGGCGTCCGGCGCCACATCCGCGTCGGGCAAGTTCTGCCGGACCGTCTCGGCCAGCTCATCGTCCTCCGCGCGGTCGCCGTACACTTCCACCTCGACGAGGCGGACGGTCGCCGCCACGTACTCCTCTCGGCGGCCCATCACCGTGAAGCTCCGCTTCTTCACCGCGTCGTTCGTCCACCGCACGGCGACACGCACGAGGTCGCTGCGCACCGGGTGGAAGTCGATGTCCAGCCTCCCCAACGGGTTCGCTGTAGCTGTGTGGTGTGTCGGCGTGCTGCCGTCCGCGAGCACCACGGACATCCACCGTTGGGTCGCGGAGTCCCAACACTGCACCAAGACATCCCGCACTCCGTAGTCGCGGGCCGGGTACTCGTCGGTATCCACCGAATGCAGCGTGACGCTTTCGACGACGCGTTCCCGCGCGAATTGGAACAGAATCCAGGCAAGCGCCGACTGCTCCTTCCCCTGACGGAAGTCCCGCCGCAGTCCCTCCCATTCGATCGGCTCGTCGACCGACGCGTCCGTCGCCGGGTCGAAGTAGCGATCCCGTGCGAATCCGCCATCAAACGCGAGCTCCCAGCCTGCGTTGGGCTCCCACGCGTCCACTTCGGTTACGCCGTCGACCAGTGTCAGGGGTGGGTAGTCCGCCGTTGCGGACGGGACGATCATCTGTGTGCCGCGGACGCGGCTCAGGTTGATCTGCGGGGATGCGGGCCGCGATAGGAGGGACGCCAGCGGCGCCGCGCTCGGGCTGGCGCACCCGCAGACGAGCGCGATGACCACCCACACTGGACATCGTTGCATCCCGGCCATTATCCCCCTTGGCGCCCCGGCCGACCAGCGACGCACGGTCGGCGCGTGTCGGATCGTGCGCGGTTTCGCGGGGTCACCCGCCGAAGTGCTGCGCCATCTTGCGCACAAGGAATTCCGTGGACGCCCGCAAGTCGCCCATCCCGTCCTCGCCGTCCTCAATGGACACCCAGCCGTCGAAGCCGATGCCGGCGAGGATCGAGAAGATCGCGTCGTAGTCGTTTGCGCCCTGGCCTATGACGCCGTGCTTCAGCGTGTCCACGTATCCGAGCGTGCCATCGGCCTGTCGCAGGTCGTCCAGATTCCCTGTGGTAAGGTACCGATCGCTCGCATGCATCGTCACTACGCGCTGCTTCACCGCCTCCAGCAGCGCGATGGGATCGTCGCCGGCGACCAGCGCGTTCGACGGGTCGTAATTCACCCGGAACCACGGCGAGTCGATTCGCCCGACGATCTCGAGGAACACGTCCATCTTCTGTGCGAACTCGCGGTAGAGCCAGTACCCGTCCTTGTAGTGGTTCTCCATGGCGAGGATCACGCCGTTGGATTCGGCGTAGGGCAGGAGCTCTTGGATGCATTCCACCGTCCAGCGCACGCCATCGTCACGCGTAATGTCGGGCCGCGCCTGGCCGGACAGCACCCGGCACGTCAGCCCGCCGAAGAACGCCACCAGGTCGACGGCGTCGCGTGTTCGCGCTACCTGTTCGGCGCGCGCTTCCGGCTCAGGCTGCGTGAAGTCCGGCGAGAAGCACAGCATCGGCATCTCCAGGCCGTGACCGGTGATGCGCGACTTCACCTCCCCGAGGTACGCCGGTTCGAACGACTCGAAGAACCCGTCGTACATCTCGACGCCCTGCACGTCCAGCGTCGCGGCCAGGTCGATCCACTCGAACAGCGTCATCGTCTTGTCGACGCACAGCGCGTCCATGTACCCCTTCGGGAAGACGGCGAGTTTCGGCATGCGTCATTGGCCCTCCAGGCGCCGCACGTAGCCCTCTGCTTGCGCCTTCCACTCCCCGGGTAGGTCGAGTGTGAGCAGGTAGCGGAAGCGTTCGATCGCCAAGGCGCGCTTGTCCATGTACTGGTACACCATCGCCAGGTTGTAGTTCGCCGTGAGGTTCCGGCCGTCCAGCTTGAGCGCGCGTTCGAATTGGTCGGCAGCCGCGCGTAGCCGGTCCAACTGGTAAAGGACGCGGCCGTACTCCACGTGAGCGTCGGCGTTGTTGGCGTCTAGCTCGACGGCCAACGCGAGGTGCTCGGCGGCAGTGCCCGGGTCTCCCCTGGACGCCTGATACAGGTAGCCGGCGCGAAAGTGCGCGCGCGCCGAGTTCGGCGTGACCCGAAGCTCCGCCTCGTATTCATCGATCGCCGTCTGGTATTCCTGCTCGCGTTCGGCGATGGCGCCCAGTTCCGCGTGGCCGTTCTCGTACCCGGGGTCGATCTCCAGCAGACGTCTGAACGTCTGGCGCGCGCGTGCGTCCTGCTCCATGTCCACGTAGGTGAGGCCGAGCATGTACCGCGCATCGACGTGTTCAGGGTCGGCGCTCACCACTTGCTCGAAGTCACTCGCGACCTCGCTGTAGAGGTACAGGCTGTCGCCGATCTGTCGGTGCTCCCGACGCAGTATCCCCCGGTAGTAATGGGCGGCGGGTGTGGGAGCCAGCAGGATCGACGCCGTGTAGGCCGTGTCCGCCGCGACGAACATCGCGGTCTCGCGGCCGTACTCCTCGGCGCGGTCTCCGACACGGTGTGCGCAGCGCGCGTAGTCGTACTGCCACCCGGGGTCGTCGTCTTTCACGTCTACCGCAACGGCGTAGTGCTCGACCGCTTCTTCGAGCCGATCGCGGGCATCCAGCAACTGCGCCAGCACGTGCTGCGCGTTCCCGCGACGCGGCTGCAGTGCCAACCCGCGACCGTACACGTCGATTACCGATTCCTCGTCGCCCGACCGGAGATGCACCGCCCCCAGCCGAAAGTACGCGCCAGCGCGGTTGGGGGACAGCTCAATGACGCGTTCGTAAGATCGGATGGCAGCGCCGTCCCGACGCTCCTCGTACAGACCGCCAAGACGGAAGTGCGCCTCGACGTGACCGGGCGCCAGCGCGACGACGCGCTCGAACGCCAAGGTTGCCTCGGGCGCGTCGTCGATGTCAGCGAGGATCTCGCCACGGGCGAAGTGCGCGGCGGCGTTCGCCGACTCTATCCCGACGAGCTCTGTAAGCACACCCAGCGCGGCGGCCGCGTCGCCACGGCGGCGGTACAGGCCCGCGAGCCGCACGAGGGCGTCCTCGGTCCGTGGCGCACTCTCTCGAACGCGCTGGTACTGTGCGATCGCGCCCGCGATGTCGTCGGCGCCTTCGAGGCTGCGAGCCAGGTGGTATGTGGCGTCGATGTCGTCGGGGAACAGAAGAACGTGCTTCCCGTACGCGGCGACGGCAGGTATGTACTCCTCGCGCCCGAACAACTCCGCGCCCGCGATGGCGTACCTGCGCACCTGATTGGGGTTCAGCTCCATGCCGCGCGCGAGCGCCTCATGCGCCAACCCCATCGCGCCTTGCGCGTAGTAGATGTCCCCGAGCGGGAAGTAGATGTCGGCCCGGCCGGGCGCAAGCGTCCGTGCGTTCTCGTAGTGACCGACCGCCTCGGAAAGATGCCCCACGGCAGTCTCGACCTGCGCGTACAGCACATGCGCCTCATCGTCTGTGGAGTCGATCGCGAGCGCCTTGTCTAGGGCGGCCCGCGCGTCGTCGGGGGACATCTCGGCAGAGAAGAACTCGACGTGCACGTCCTGCGTGAACTGCGTCGCGAAGCTCGGGTCGCGCTCGATCGCCGCCTGGTAGTGAGCCACGGCTTCGTCCTGGCGTCCCTGCGCCCACACCGTCTCCGCGAGGTCGAAGTGTAGCGACCCGTC
>NYZG01000303.1 GCA_002687025.1 Candidatus Poribacteria bacterium | reverse complement strand
GGAAACAGGGACACGCCGTCCTCGACGCCATTCAAGATGCCTTGCTCGGGAACCCCTTCATCCCTGCCGCTCCTGTGGCTGAGTAGTTACTTCGGCGATGACGCAGATCGGTGGTATGCCGAGTACCGGTACCTCTCGTCCTACGTGCATGTAGGGCCGGCCGCCACCGACAACACCGTTGTCGCCGAGGTGTCCGCCGCTGGCATCCGAGCAGTTGACGACCCGAATCACCCCGCGGTGGCTCGTGACGCGTTGTGGGCCAGCACGCGGTGGCTGGCGCAGGTGCTCGACGACGCGAACACAGTGCTAGACCTTGGTATTGGCGACGACATCGCCGAGTTCGTTGTGTCGTGGCGAACGGCGTGGCAGCAGGAGCAACGGGACGCAGCGACGACCTGACATGTGAGCGAGCGCGTGGTATACAGGGCGTGAGGAGGAGACGCCGTGGCTCCCGATGCGAACGGCAAGATCGCGCGCGTCCTGCCCGCCCTTGAGCGCGAGATCGGGCCGCCTGAGGGGAATGTCCCAGGCGACCCCGTCGGTCAGATCGTCGGCACGATCCTCTCGCAGAACACCACGGACACGAATAGCCACAGAGCCCGCGAGCAGCTCCGCCAGAGCTTCCCGACGTGGTCCGAGGTGCGCGACGCGCCGCGCGAAGACATCGTGAGCGCCATCCGATCGGCGGGTTTGGCGGAGACCAAGGCGAGCACGATACAGAACGTGCTGAACGCGCTGCCGGCGCCCGACGGTGAACCGTCGCTTGCCGAGCTCGACGACATGGACGACGAAGCCGCCACTGCCCACCTCGTCGCGTTCAACGGCGTCGGCGTGAAGACGGCCGCCTGCGTGCTCGTGTTCGCCCTCGGCCGCGACATATGCCCTGTGGACACGCACGTGCATCGCGTCGCGAACCGTCTCGGCATCGTGGAGACGAAGGCGCGGGACCGGACATACGCGGCGCTCAAGTCCGTCATCCCGGCAGGGAAGGCATACACAGCGCACGTGCTGCTCGTGCGGTTCGGAAGGCGTGTGTGCAGGGCGCGCAATCCCCTCTGCCACGCGTGCCCCGTCTTCGACGACTGCGCCCTCGACGATAGGCACGAATACGCCGCGCTACACACCGAACGAGGCAATGCGTGAACGTCGCGCGGGAGATCGCGCTCAACCCCAACATCGTCATCTACCACGCAGACGACGTCCTCACGGCACAGATCGTGGAGGCGTACCGCGCGGGGGATGGCGACGCGCCGGCTCCGATTCGCGGGCTCATTGAACGCGGAGCGGTCAGCGTACACATGACTCGGTACAGGATGCGTGTGCGCAAGCCGACGGACGCCGACATGCTGACGTTCCTCCAGGACGTCGAGCCCGCCCTCCGTGAGTGGTCGGGGCAGGTCGCGATCGGCGCGGCGCCGGATCGCATGCCCAAACGGCGCCTGTTCAGCGGCCCGTGCGACGCGACGCTGGCGGACGACCGCGAGGTCCATGGGTCCAGCGACGGTGCGGCTGCGAACCAAGTCGCCGAGGCCCTGTTCAGCATCCTCGGAGTTGCGGGAGTGGTCCTCACGCCGGAATCGGCGTCGGTCGTGAAGGGCGTCCTGTTTGCGTGGGCCGACATTGCGCCGCGTGTGGAAGACGCGCTCATGGCGGCGACACCGACGGAAGCGGATTGACCACAGCAATGGACCTATTCGACATCGCCGACGCCGACGCGCCCGACGACGCGCCCCTTGCCACGCGGATGCGCCCCCGCACATTCGACGAGTTTCTGGGGCAGGAGCACATCCTCGGCCCAGATCAGCCGTTCCGCCGTGAAATCGAGAGCGACTCGATCCGCTCTATGATCCTCTGGGGCCCACCCGGATGCGGGAAGACGACCCTGGCGCGGCTGATCGCGCGGTCGTCGCGGGCGGCGTTCGAGCCGTTCCACGCCGCGAGTGAGGGCGTGCCCGAGCTGCGCAGACGCATCGCCCAGGCGCAGGAGCGGCGCAAGTTCCACCGCAAAGGCACCATCCTCTTCCTCGACGAGATCCACCGATTCAACAAGGCGCAGCAAGATTCGCTCCTGCCGCACGTCGAGGAGGGCACGGTCACGCTCATCGGCGCGACGACTGAGAACCCCTCCTTTGAGCTGAACGCCCCGTTGCTGTCGAGGGCGCGTGTGGTCGTCCTGAACCCGCTGGGCGAGGACGACATCCGTCGGCTCGTCGCGCAGACGCTGATCTCCCCGCGCGGGCTGCTGGACCGGTCGCCGGATGTTGCGGAAGACGTCATCGCGCGGATCGTGGAAATCGCGGACGGCGACGCGCGGACGGCGCTGAACCTGCTGGAATCGACGGTGCTGTCCGCGCCGATCGTCGATGGGAAGCGCGCCGTGCGTGGCGAGCACTTCGCGGATGTCCTGAAACGCCACGCTCTGCGACACGACAAGAGTGGCGACAGCCACTATCAGCTCATCTCGGCGCTCATCAAGTCGATTCGAGGCAGCGACCCGGACGCCGCGGTGTATTGGCTCGCGCGACTTGTCGAGGCGGGCGAAAACCCGCGATTCGTGGCCCGGCGCGTGGTCATCTCGGCCAGCGAGGATGTCGGGAACGCGGACCCCGCGGCGCTTTCCGTTGCGACCGCGGCGGCGCACGCCGTCGAATACGTCGGGATGCCGGAGGCGCAGATCAGCCTCGCGCAGGCGGTGACGTACCTGGCGTCGGCGCCGAAGAGCAACGCCAGCTACGCGGCGCTGAACGATGCTCGCGCTTTCGTGCGGGCGAACCGGCCGTATCCCGTGCCGCTACACCTCAGAAACGCAGTGACCGGCCTCCAACGCAGCCTGGGGCATGGCGAGGGGTACCAGTACGCGCACGACGCGGACGATGGCTACGTGCCACAACGCCATCTCCCGGAGGACATGGACGACGTGATGTTCTACCATCCCAAGGAGATCGGCAAGGAGCGCGCGATCGGCCGCCGTCTGGCCGAATGGCGCGGACGCAAAGCGCGAGACCAAGAGGAACCTGACTCAACGTGAGCAAATGGAACGTCATCCTGACTTCGCCCATCCACCACGCGGGCACGGACGCGCTGGTCGGAAACGCCGCCTGGAGCCTGCTGCCCAACCTCGAAGAGGCGACGGTGATCGACGCCGTGCGCGAAGCGGACGGGATGATCGTCCGCGCGTTCGGCTACTTCGGCCCGCAGCTCATGGATGCCGGTAGCCGCTTGAAGGTCATCGGCCGGCACGGCGTGGGTGTGGACAACGTGGACGTCGAAGCGGCCACAGAGCGCGGCATCTGGGTCGTGAACACGCCCGAGGCGAATGCGGAAGCCGTTGCGGAGCACGTCATCGGCAGCATGCTAGCGTTTGCGCGGCGGATCGTCATCGCCGACGCGGCGACCCGGACGGGCGATTGGAGCCTGCGCGACCGCAACTACGGCTACGAAGTGATCGGCAAGACGCTTGGGATCGTCGGCGTGGGGCGCGTCGGCGCGCGGGTCGCGCAGATCGCGGCGCTCGGCCTGAACATGGACGTCCTCTACACGGACGTCATCGACCGGGAGGACCTCGAACGAGACGTGGGCGCGAAACGCGTGCCACTCGACGAGCTCCTCGAACAGTCGGATGTGGTGACGGCACACACGCCGGCTACGCCCCAGACACGAGGCATGTTCAACGCCGACGGGTTCGCCCGCATGAAGGACGACGCGCTGTTCATTAACGCGTCGCGCGGCCCCGTCGTGGACGAAGCCGCGATCATCGAGGCGCTACGATCGGGTCATATCGGTGGCGCGTGCCTCGACGTGTTCGAAGAGGAGCCGCTCGCGCAGGACTCGCCGCTCATGGACCTGCCGAACGTGATCCTGTCGCCGCACAAGGCCGGGCAGTCGGACACGTCGATGCGGAACATGTCGCTCGTGTCCCTGGACATCCTGCGCATCCTCCGCGGCGAAGAGCCGCAGTACCCCGTCAACCGGCCGAGTGACCCACGATGAGCCCTGCACTGGCTGTCGGCGCGCTCGCCGGTATCGCGACGCCGGTCGTCGTGGCCGGGCTGTTCCTGCTGATGCTGAGGCGGAAGGCGTGATTACACGCATCCAGGCGCGCAACTACAAGTGTCTCAAAGACGTGGACGTCCGTCTGTCGCCGTTCCAGGTGCTCGTGGGGCCGAACAGCAGTGGGAAGAGCACGTTCATGGACGTGCTCGGGTTCATCCGCGACATGTTGCAGTACCGCGAAGGCGTAGATGCTGCCGTCACAACGCGCGGAAAATGGCTCAACCAGCTGACGTGGAACAGCGAGGGCGGTGAGATTGAATTCGCCGTTACCCTACGGATGCCTGACGGCCTCCGCGCGCGTGCGGCCGAGGACCACTCGCACTGTCGGTATTGCGTCGCTATTCACCAGAACACGGGCGTCAGCGGCGCTGTCCTCGCGTGGGAGGGCGTGTGGACGCTCGAAGATCCAGGCATTCCGGCCGCCGACGCCGGCGGAGGGTCGCCACGAGCGGCCGTAGCGTCGCCCTCCGCAGACCTGTACCCTCCTTCGGCTCGCGGAACGTCGAACCATCTTACGCGGCGCGGGGACAAGGGCGAGTATGCCCGGCTGGACGACCAGATCCCCATAGTGCCGTTCAAGATTCACCCGGCGGTGCCTCTACTTACGAGAGTGCCCGACGACGCGCTCGTGCTCGCGTGGGCCCGTGACATGCTCATGGAAGAGACCACGCACGTCGTCCTGGATCCTGCCCGGATGCGAGAGCCGTGCCCGCCAAACACACCGGACGTTCTCGCCGCAGACGGATCCAACCTCGCGAAGGTCGTGCAGACTCTGAAGGACCGTGACCCCGGGCGGTTCGAGTGGTGGCTTGCGCACCTCCGCACAGTGCTGGGGGAGCTCGAAGCCATCCGGGTCGTCGAGCAGCAGCAGGATCGCCGCCTGTACATCGAGGTGCTGCGCAAGGACGGGGCTCCGGTGCCCGCGTGGCTCATGTCGGATGGCGCGCTGCGGTTCGTCGGGCTGACGCTGCTCGCGTACATGCCTGACAACGACAGCGTCTATCTCGTGGAAGAGCCAGAGACCGGCATCCATCCCAGCGCGATAGAGTCCGTGTACCATTCGCTAGGCTCGATCTACGACGGCCAGGTGTTGGTGGCAACCCATTCGCCGCTGATGGTCGGGTTGGCAGAACCGGAGCAGTTGCTGTGCTTCTCCAGGACTGAGAGTGGAGAAACGCGGATCGTGCGCGGACACGAGCACCCGCTGATGCGGAACTGGCAGAAGTCGGTCAGTCTAGGTAGTCTCTACGCATCTGGGATATTCGATGGCGCCGAGTGAACCGCGGCGCGATCTTGTCGTCCTCGTCGCGGACAAGGACATGGACCTCGCCTTGCGCGGCATGCTCGCCCGACCTGAGTCCCTGGCCACGCGCCCGATCAGCCACACGATTCTTAGACATGAAGACCATGACGCCGGCGTGCGCCTGGGGGCACATGAACACCTACGCGGTGCTGCGGCGGACTTCCGGTACGCCCTGGCTCTCTTCGACCATCATGGGTGCGGCGCAGACGCGAGACCGGCAACGGACGTCGAGACGTCGGTGCAGGAGCGGCTGGACGGCGCCGGATGGCGGGGACGCTCTGCGGTAGTGGTCTTCGAGCCAGAGCTCGAGGCGTGGGTTTGGTCCGCCTCGCCCCGCGTACACGAGACGCTGGGGATCAGCGCACAGCAGCGCCGTGACGTGCTGGAACATTACGGATCCACGGACTTGGGAAAGCCGGGGGAGCCGAAGGCGGCGATGCACGCCGCGTTGCGCCTCAGCGGAAGGCCGCCGTCGGCGGCGCTATTCGGGGAGCTGGCCTCCGCAGTAGGCCTGCGGCGTTGCCGCGACCGGTCATTCCAGCGCCTGGTGGGTCAGCTACGGAAGTGGTTCCCGCCCGCCGCCTGACAGGCGGAGTCGCCCGTGCCATTTCTCTGCAGGAGCCCCGCATGAGCCGCATTGCCACCTGCCTGATCGCGGCGTTCGCCGTCGCCGCAATGGCCCGTGCCGAACTCCGCGTCCAGGACTTCGACGCCGACCCAGGTTGGGAGTCGGTCGGGTCGCGC
>NYZG01000302.1 GCA_002687025.1 Candidatus Poribacteria bacterium | reverse complement strand
ACGCCCTTGCCCTCGCGGAGCGCGACCTCGACGGCCTCCGCGAGCCTGGAGCGGTCGTCCTCCCGCAGGATCAGGCGGTCGGCGACGATGGCGACATCGTGCTTGATGCGCCGGTCGAGCTCAATCTTCTCGTCGAGTTCCCGGACTTCGCCGTTCACCCACACGCGGGCGAAGCCGGATCTGCGCGCGCGCTCGAACTGCTCCTCGTACTCCTCGCCCCGCACCAGGACGACCGGCGCGAGCACGTGTAGGCGGCTCTCGGGAGGAAGCTGGAAGATGCTATCGACGACCTGCTGGGACGTCTGGCTGCCGACCGGCTCGTGACAGGTCGGGCAGTGCGCCGTTCCCGCTCGAGCGTAGAGTATGCGCAGGTAGTCGTATATCTCCGTGACGGTGCCGACGGTGGAGCGGGGGCTCTTGCTGGGCGCCTTCTGGTCGATGGCGATCGCCGGTGAGAGCCCCTCAATGTGCTCGACGTGGGGCTTCTCGACGCGCCCCAAGAACTGCCGCGCGTACGCCGACAGCGACTCGACGTAGCGGCGTTGTCCCTCGGCGTAGATCGTGTCCAGGGCGAGCGATGTCTTGCCGGACCCCGAGACTCCGGTGAAGGCGACCATCTCTCGCTGCGGGATGTCCACGTCGATGGACTTGAGGTTGTGCTCGGTCGCCCCGCGCACGCTGATGGTGTCCATCGCCTTGCCGCGTGGCGGCAGGGCCGCGTCGTCGAGGGGTTCGGGGCCGCCCGCCGTCGCCGCGCGTAGGGCCGCGCGAAGGAACCGGCCGGTCTCCGTCGCCGGCTCTTCGTCGGGGGAGTCCGTCTGCGCGATCACCTCCGGCGCTCCGACGCCGATCAGGTAGCCACCCTCTTCGCCGCCCTCGGGGCCGAGGTCGATGATGTGGTCGGCGGTCTTGATGACCTCCATGTTGTGCTCGATCACGACGACCGTGTTGCCGCGATCCGCGAGCTCGTGCAGAACCTCAAGCAGCTTGCGCACGTCCTCGAAGTGCAGGCCCGTCGTCGGTTCGTCGAGCACGTACAGCGTCTGACCCGTGGCGACGCGGCTGAGCTCCTTGGAGAGCTTCACGCGTTGCGCCTCGCCGCCGGAGAGCGTCGGCGCAGGCTGCCCGAGCTTGATGTAATCGAGCCCGACATCGTGGAGTGTCTTCAGCTTGCGGGCGATCTTGGGTATGTCCCCGAAGTGTTCGAGCGCCTGCGAGATGTCCATGTCGAGGGCGTCGGCGATGCTCTTGCCCTTGTAGCGGATGTCGAGCGTCTCGTCGTTGAAGCGCGTGCCGTTGCAGACCTCGCACTTCACCCAGACGTCGGCGAGCAACTGCATCTCGACCTTCTTGTACCCATGTCCCTGGCATGCTTCGCACCGGCCGGCCTTCACGTTGAAGCTGAACCTGCCGGGCTTGTAGCCGCGGACGCGGGACTCCGGCATCTGGGAGTACAGCTCGCGGACCTGGTCCCAGACTTTCACGTACGTCGCGGGATTCGAGCGTGGCGTGCGTCCGATCGGCGACTGGTCGATCGTGATGATCTTGTTGAGATGCTCGATGCCCTCGATCGCGTCGTGGGCTCCCGGCGCCTCCTCGGCGCGCATGAGGTCGCGCGCGAGGGCTTTGCAGACGATGTCGTTGACAAGCGAGGACTTACCGGAGCCGGACACGCCGGTCACGCACGTAAACAGACCGATCGGGATGTCTACATCGAGGCCCTTGAGGTTGTTCTGCCGCGCGCCCTTCACCGCCAACCAACTGCCGTTGGGCGCGCGGCGCTCGTCGGGAATGGGTATCTGCAGCTCGTGCGACAGGTACCGCCCCGTGATGGACGCCGCCTCGCTCATTACCTTGCCGGGAGCGCCGGAGACGACGCCCTCTCCGCCCTGAATCCCCGCCCCTGGACCGAAGTCCACGATGTAGTCGGACTCGCGCATCGTCTCTTCGTCGTGCTCGACGATGATGATCGTGTTGCCGATGTCGCGCAGATGCTTGAGCGTGTCGAGTAGTTTCTTGTTGTCCCGCGCGTGGAGGCCGATGCTGGGCTCGTCGAGGATGTAGACCACGCCCACGAGGCCGGTCCCGATTTGGCTTGCCAGCCGGATGCGTTGGGACTCGCCACCCGAGAGCGTCGGCGCGGTGCGGCCGAGCGAGAGGTAGTGCAGACCGACGTTACGTAGGAACCAAAGGCGCGCGCGCACCTCCTTGAGCACCTGCTCGGCGATGGTCGCCTGGCGCGGCGTCAAGTCGATGGACTCGAAGAACTCCTGCGCGTCGCCGACGCTCATGCCGGTGACGTCGAAGATGGTCCTGTCCGCGACCTTGACTGCGTGCGCCTCACGACGCAGACGCGTGCCCTCGCAGTCGGGGCACTTGAGCGTGTCCATGTACTTCGCGTAGTGGCGACGCACGCCCTCGGAGCTCGTCTCCCGCCATCGGTGTTCGATGCTGCGGAGCACTCCGCCGAAGCGCCACCGCCGCTGACGGGCCTTGCCGTCGCGATAGACCGTTACGGGTATGCGCTTGTCGCCCAAGCCGTCCATGAGCTTCTCGCGGACCTTCTTCGTCAGATCCTTCCACGGCGTGTCGAGCGAGAACTTCAGACGCGCCGCCACCGCCTCGGCCATCGGATTGTAGTCTTTGAGCTCTCCCCACGTGGCGATGGCGCCTTCGCGGATCGATTTGCTGGTGTCCGGGACGACCTTGGCCAGCGATCCCTGCGTCGTGCCGCCAATACCGTTGCATTCCGGGCAGGCGCCCTTGGGACTGTTGAACGAGAACAGCTGGGGCGACGGTTCCTCGTAGCTAGCGGCGCAGTCCGGGCACGAGTAATGCTGGCTAAACAGCAGCTCCTCGCCGTCCATCGTGTCGGCGATGATGAGCCCGCCGGAGAGCTTGACCGCCGTCTCGACGGATTCCGCGATCCGGTCGCGGATGCCGTCCTTGATGACGATGCGGTCGACGACTATTTCGATGTCGTGGCGCAACTGCCGGTCGAGGTGGATCGTCTCGGTGAGTTCGTGCAACTGGCCGTCGACACGGGCGCGGGCGAAGCCGGCCTTGAGGGCGTCCTCGAGCTCCTCGCGGTACTCGCCCTTGCGGCCGCGCACCACGGGAGCAAGCAGCTGCAGCCGCTGCCCTTCGGGGAGGGCGAGCAACTGGTCGACGATCTCATCACGGGTCTGCGCGCCCACTTCCGTGCCGCATTCCAGGCAGAACATGGTCCCGACGCGGGCGAAGAGCAGACGCAGATAGTCGTATATCTCGGTGATCGTGGCGACGGTCGAGCGCGGGTTGTAGCCGGTGGATTTCTGGTCGATGGAAATCGTCGGGGACAGCCCGCCGATGAAGTCCACGTCCGGCTTCTGCATCTGCCCCAGAAACTGCCTGGCATAGGCCGAGAGCGACTCGATATACCGCCGCTGTCCCTCGGCGTAGAGCGTGTCGAAGGCGAGCGAGGACTTGCCGGAGCCACTGACGCCCGTGAAGCAGATGAGGTGGTTCTTGGGTAGCTCGAGCTGGATGTTCTGGAGGTTGTGCTCGCGCGCGCCCCTGACGGTGATGGTCTCGAATGCCGGGGCGGAATGCTCCGGTGGCGTTCGATCAGGGTCGTTCATGGGTCTCTTTCACGAAGACACGGATACGTAGATTCCTGTGACGCAACCCATCCTGGAACGGGGCGAGGTGGATGCGTTCGGCGCCTAGCGCGCTCTGGGGCGCGAGTCGTGAGGTGGTGAACCACACACGCCGGGCGAGCGCCCGGCATCGCCTCAAGAATACCACCGTACCCACGAGCAGGACATGGGACGTTGTAGCGAGTCGTCAAGACGCCTGCGAGATTCCGCGCAATTACTCTCTACGCGCGTACGGCGCAGGCCGTTTCGGCCGGGTGGCTTTCGAGCGGCAATATCATCGTGTGGCGCGCCGCAGATTCGCCCACGTCGTGATGACGCCTCCGGTGGGCGAGACGGGCAGGACATCGAGTGGGGCGCTGAGCGAAGCCTTGACGATTCGCCATCCGTCTCGGCGTTCGAGTTGCAGCGAGACGCGCGTGCCGTCGATGTCCTGGAACGCAATGGCTCGACCCAGCCCTGCCCCGACAAACAGCGCCATCGCCTCGCGCGAGATGCCCTCAGGCACTTGGCCGAACGCCGCGGCCGCGACGGCTATGAGGATGCCGTCCGTTCCCTCCCATCGGACGCCATCGTCCGAGATGAAGAGGAAGTCGTCCCGCTCCTTGACGATGAGCGACTCGATCGCGCCTTGATCGCCTTCGGCGAACGCGGTCGCGGCCTTTTCCATCATCCGAACAGGGCCGTCGATGGCGTCGGCGGCCACGGAGGCGTCGAAGGCGCCGATCGGCGCATCGGCGCTGCCTCCATCGAAGTCGAGGGCGTCGAGGCTCCAGACGCCGTCCTCGCGTTTGGCCCGCGCTATGTGACGGCCGGTGTCTCCGTCCCACTCCCACTCGACGACGATCCAGCCGGTTGCCGCCTCGACGAGTATTCTCGGCGCGGTGGCGACGAGGGAGCCCTTGGGCAGCCCGGCAAGCCGCGCGGCGAACGCCACCAGGGCTGCGTCGCGTCCGACGTGTTCGTTCGCGGCCTCGTAGTAGGCGATGTCGTCGTCGGATGCGAACAGGTCCGCGACCGCGGCGGCGTCGCCGGCGTCCTCGGCGTCCACAAGGTCGCTTGCGAGCGCCGCGAGGGCCTCGCCGCGGTCGAAGAGCGGGTCGGCCTGCACGGCCGATGTCGCGACGACGAGGGCCAAGGCCGCTACATGGGGCCACCGGCTCACCGTGGGAAGCTCCAGGCCCGAAGCGAGTCGGAGGCGCTGAGACCGGCGTTCTGTCCCATCGCGAGGGCCGCTGCGATGAGCTTGCGTTCGCCCGCGACGATGTCACCCGCGGCGTAAAGCCCGGGCACTGCTTCGCCGGCCGAGTCCAGAACCTGACCGTCCTCATCGACGGCCAGGAGGCCATCCCCGTCGGTCCTGGTGTCCCACCCGGTGAGGAAGCGCGTGTTCGGTTCGAGCCCTTCGTCGACGAAGCATCCGTGGAAGAACACCTCGGAGCCGTCCTCCATCTCGAAGCCGAGGAGGTCGGTCTTCTCGCCGATGTGCCGCGCGATCTTGCGCTCGTCGATCTCGACGCCCTGCGCCTGCGCCTGGGCGTAGACCTTCTCGGACATCCCGTGCGGACGTCCGTCGGTGAGGATGGTGAGCTTGTCCGTGAAGTCCTGCGCGCCGACCACCATCTCGTAGATGTAGTCGCCGACGCCGTAAAACGCCATCCGTTCGTCGACGTGCAGATGACCGTCACAGCGGATGCATGTGTGCCATCCTCGGCGATTCCCCGCGTAACGGAAGACGACCCGGTACTGGTCGAACATGCGCTCGACGGATTGGTCGATCTCGATGTTTGGCCACTTGTCTTCGAAGCCGGCGGCGACGATCACGCGGCGCGCTAGGAACGTCGCCGTCTCCTGGAGGGCGCCGTCGGAGCCGAGCTTGTCGACGGACGTGTCGAGCAGGAAGACATCGTCCTCGCCGCGTGTCAGGTTGAGCAGAACGGCGTTCTGGATGTCGATGCCGAACTTCCGGCTGTCGCCTGCGATCACCACGTCCTGGACAGGTCGGGCCTCCATCCACTCGCGCAGCGACTTCTTGAATTGCGGCCCGGTGATGCCCTTGAATACGGGTACATCCTCGAACTCGACGGTCTTGGACCAGTACGCGCGTCCCTCGCGCCGACTGATGCGACCGGCGTCCAGGACCAGCACGTGGCGCATCTGGTGGCTGCCGGAGATCGCCGCCTGCGCGCCCGCCGGGCCGGCCCCAATCACAGCGATGTCGTACACCGTCTCGTTCATCGGCCGTTCACTCCGCTGTCATGCTTCTAGGCGCTGATCTCAACTTCGAGCGTGTGGTAGCCGCTTGCGCCGCGCGGGTGGCCGTCCTCGGGCTTCGACGTCTGCACGTCGCCGTCCGCGCCGATCGACCGGGCAAGTATCTTCGCCGTGCGCTCGCCGTCGGGGACCGTCCACTCATACTCCCATAGGTACCACGAACCGACGGATCCCGAGGCCCAGATGCTCGCCGCGTCCCATGTGTCACCGCCATCGGCGCTAACCTCGACGCGCGCGATGCCACCGTGGTTGCCGCCATCGTACGCCGACCCGCTGATACGGTACGTGCCGGACGGCAATGCGTCCCCGGCCTCTGGGACGTTGATCCGCGTTGCCATTCGAACGGCCGCCGTGTCGTCCCAGCCGCGGCTTTCCCAGTAGCCGAGGTACTCCCTGGCTACCAGTTCCATGTTGATGACCCACTTAGGGCACTTCTGCCCGTACTTGCCGGGATTCAGGAATCGCAGCGGGAAGCCGTGCGCGGGCGGCAGGGGCTCGCCATTCATCTCGTAGGCGAGGACGGCGTCTTCGTGCAGCGCGTCGTCCAGCGGAACGCCCGTTTGGTAGCCGTCGGCGGACTTGAAGACGACGCGCGTCGCCTGGTCGCGCACCTGTGGCGCCTCCAACAGCGTGCTGACCCACACGCCTTTCCACACGGCGTTGCCGATCTGTTCGCCGCCGACCGGGTCGCCGATACACGCGAGGGCGCGATCCGTCGTCACCGACGGGGCCGCGAGGATGTCGTCGTACTTTATCAGCTTCGGCCTCTTCACCAGGCCGTTGACGATGAGTTTCCACTTGGCGATGTCTACATCGGGCCGCTCGCCCGCCGTGATGTCCTGGACGTAGAACTCGTCGTTCGGTGTGAGCCAGGATGACGGCTTTACGTCGTCACGGGGCTCGGCGGAAGCGGCCTGCTCAGACGGGGCCGCCTTGCCGTCCTTGACCGGCAGCCAGATACCCGCGGCGCTGATCGCGGATACCCGTATGAAGGTGCGTCGGTCCATCGATGTGCCTCTCGTCCAGAGCTGCCGCGTTCTAGGAGGATCGTGGGGCCGCGGACGTGAGGATTACGTCCACCTCGCCGCCGACCGGGACGCCGTCGTCGCCTATGACCGCCAGCCCGTCCGCGAGCACGAGCGACCTCAGCACGCCGGAGCCCTGGGTGCCGGTGGTTCGCGCGTGAAGTCGGCCATCTCGCCGCTCCAGTGTAACGCGCATGTAGTTCGCGCGACCACGCGCGTCGTTGGCGATCTCCTCGTCCATCAGCGCGCGGACCATCTGTCGGCGCACTCGCGCATGGCCGCCCATCTTCAGCAGCGCGGGCCGCGCGAACAGCTCGAACACCACCATAGACGACACCGGGTTGCCGGGGAGGGCGAAGACGGGTCTCCCCTCGATCTGCCCAAACGCCTGCGGCTTACCGGGCTTCATGGCCACGCGCCAGAAGTCGAGCGTGCCGAGTTTGAGCAGCACGTCCTTAACGACGTCGTAGTCGCCGACGCTGACGCCTCCGCTGGTGACCAGTGCGTCGGCTTCCTCGACGGCGCGGCGCAGGCGATCCTCAACGTCTGCCGCGTCGTCGGAGACTATGCCGAGGTCGACCGGCTCGGCCCCTGCTTCGATTATCTGGCCGTAGAGCCCGTACCGGTTGCTGTCGCGTATCTTGCCCGGCTCTAGCGGGGCGCCGGGCGGCGTCAGCTCGTCGCCGGTCGAGATGACGGCCACTCGTGGACGCCGGTACACCGACGGCTCGGGGATGTTGAGGGACGCCAGCATCGCCATCTCCGCCGGTTGGATCATCGTGCCGGCCCGCAGGACGACATCGCCCACGCGAACGCTCTCGCCCGCGGGTCGGATGTGTTGTCTTAGGCGCGGCGCCTCCGTAATCGCGACGTTGTCGCCATCGGGCCGCGTGCTCTCGACCATCACGACCGCGTCGGCGCCTTCGGGCAGCATGGCGCCGGTCATAATGCGGGAGACGGCGCCCGCGCGCACGACCTGCGTCGGGGCGATCCCGGCGGGGATGTCCTCAATCACGGGCAGTGTGACGGCGTTCTGTTCGCTCGCGTCGGCGAGGTCCGCTGCTCGCACGGCGAAACCGTCCATCGCGGAGTTGTCGAACGGTGGGTTGTCCTCGGTCGCTGCGGCGTCCTCGGCGAGGACGCGTCCGAGGCATTCGAGCACCGGCGCCCGTTCTGCGCGAGCGGTCGTGATGGTCGCGAGCATCCGAGCGCTCGCCTCCGCGACGCTGAGCATGTCCGCCATACTGTTTCCTATCCCAAAATCAGCGCGAGTTCGCGGGCCTCGTCGAGGTCGTCTGGGGTGTTCATGTTGAACAGGCGTCGGGCGTCCAGCCCCGAGGCCGCGAGGTCCGCTTCTTCTACGGTCGTCAGGTCCATACGTCGGGCGATTGCCTGCGCGGCCAGGTCGCCCTCCCGTATCATGGCCTTCACGGCCGGGAGGATGTCAGTGCGGTAGACTGCGCAGAGCGGCTCGTACCCGTGCGGCGTCCGAATGATCGCGCCATCGGCCGCTCCGACCGCGCCCACGAGATGGCGCATGAGTTCGGCGTTCACGAACGGCATGTCGCAGGCGACACACACTACGATACCCTCTTCCGCCGCGCGGAGACCTGTCGCGATGCCGCCGATGACTCCCAAGCCGGGGATGTCGTCCGACAAGACGGGCGCGCCGAGGTCGGTGAAGCGTTCGGGTCGGTCGCCGATGATGTACGTTTCGTGGGCGCATTCGCGGAGCTGGCGGAGGATACGCGAGACGACGCTCTCGCCGGCCAGGTCGATCAGGGCCTTGTCGGCCCCCATCCTGCGGCTGCGGCCGCCGGCGGGGAGTATGCCCGTCACGCGTTCCATTGCGTGTCCCGAGGTGTGCCGTTCGCGGAGAAGAGCGCGCTCGAACGGGGGAAACTTACCACCCGACCCACGCGCCGACAAGGAGACGCGCTTCGGCTGCGTGGACGGGAGAGAGGCGGCTAGAGGACACGCTCGAAGGCGTCTGGTTGCAGCTTCCAGACGGGCACGCCACAGAACCGGTCGCCTTCGGGACAATAGGGCGTCTGCGGCGTTTCCATGCGGAACCAGCATGGGGCGTGGAGGTACTTGCCGATTGTCGGGTGGACCTCGCGCACCTGCTCCACCTCGTCCACGGAGGCGTGGAATATCTCCTCCTGCGCCGTGTAGCAGAGACGCGTGCGCCACTTGTGGTGCAGGTCCATCAGCGAGCCGGACTCGATCATGCGGATCGAATATGCGTTGGGCAGGAGGTAGAAAGCGTATTCGTCCGGTACGCCGGCGTCGAGCAGTCTGTTGATGTTCTCGAATGCGAGCGAATTCACGTCGTCGTACGCCTCGCGCGCCGCTTCGTTCAGGGCGATGAGCTTGGGCGTCACTGTGTCGGGAGCCCCGGAGTAGACCGCGCTCAGCACGGGTCGGGAGGCGGGGACCATCCGATGCCGTTGGTCCTGCGAGTCTGCGGTGTGGCTGAGCTTCTTCGCGAACGTGTAGTTCACGTGGTTCATCGCCCGGGAGATCTTCGTGAGCGTGTGCACGTTCATCGTCTCGGTGTAGTACGCGTTGCGCGAGGGGTCCAGGAGCAGCGCGAGCGCCTCGCCGTCCGGGAGGGCGCTCTCCGGGGCGCCCAGGACGCCGCGCACCGCGTCCGCGAGCGTGCGTTCAGCGTTCTGCGCGTGGCCGATCATGATGGACGTGTGGCCGTCCAGACGGGCGTCGAAGTCGCGTCTGTATTCCGTCGCGCGCGCCTGCCGCGTCTGCGGGTCCACGCCTGCGAGGAACGTGTACTCAGGCGTCTGATCCAGGGGTATCGGGTCGTCCAACTCGCGGGTGAACAGTTCGTCTTGTGCGGTAACGGCCGCGAGCATTGCTTCGATGAGCGCGCGCTGCTCCGTCGGGGCGTCGAAGTACGACGCAAGACGCGCGTAGCGCATCAGCGTGAGCGCGCTGACCGTGTGGTAGAGATAGGTGTACGTCGCGACGGGCAGGACGTAACGGGCGACCTCGTACGCCTTGCGTTCGAGGTAGCGTCCCCAACGCTCGGGCCGCTTGGCGCGGGCCGGGAACAGCGTGTGGAACTCGTCGCGGATGGTCGGTTCGAGCAGCTCGATGAGACGTCGGTACGCTTCGGTCTGCATGCGCACCGTCGCCTCGTAGATGTCTAGCGCCTCGGGTTCCAGATTCGGGACCGCGTACGTGCCGGGCTGCACCTCGACGTAGCGCTGACTCACCTGCTCGGAGTTGTAGAACGGGTGGCTGTGCAGGAACGACCAGACGGCCGCGCGGGACACCTTGTCGATGCCGAAGATGAACGTCGCATGCTGTCGCGTGGTCAGGTGGCCGGCCGTGAGGGTGCTGGACGCGATGCGGTCGCGCAACGCGCGTGCCTTCCGCGTGCCGGAGACCTGGTCTGGCAGGATCAGGCCGCGCGAGGAGTAGCAGGTCCGCGCCGCGCCGACGGCCGTCTCATACGGCCGGTCGGTCGCGTCGATGAGCGTCACCTCGGGCGGGCCGGATACGAAGTCCATCGGGGTTCCTCTGGGTTCTGCCACGTCGTGTCCGGCCATACGTCCGTCGCGGGCTCCGCGTTGCATCGGCCACACCCGCGCCGCGGCCGTCGGCCGGGAGGTGTTTCGATGGTAGGCCGTTGGGGTCATCCGCGGCTTGGGCGCAGCGGGCTCGTCGGCTGGAGGCCGGCGTGTGTGATTGGCGCGCGCGTCGGCTACTGTCAACATGTGCCTTGGGCGGCAAGGGGTGTTCCTGGGGCGAGAGTCAACGGAGGAGACGCGGGATGCTAAGTTGGAAGTGGGCGCTTGGTGTGGCGCTGGTGGCTAGCCTGAGCGGCACGGCGCGCGCGGCTATCGACCCGGGCCTGGTGGTCGGAGCGTGGCCTCTCGACGACGGGGATGGCGTGGACGTCGCCGACATATCGGCGAACGGGCGCATCGGCCAGCTCCAAGGTGGCGATTGGGTGGATGGCGAGTTCAGCGGCGCCATCGAGTTCGCCAAGGGCGATACGGTGCAAATCCCGCTCCCGGCGGAGTCCATCCAGGACCGGCTGACGGTGATGATGTGGGTCCAGTTCACGGACGTCCCCGGTCAGCAGAACTACTTCGCCATCTGGGACGGCGGCAGTCAGCGCATCGTGCCGTACAAAACGGACGGGCATATCCTGCATCTGTGGAGCAATTCGTGGAACGTCGCCAGTGGATTCCAGGTGGAGGAGAACACGTGGTACCACGTTGCCAACGTGCTGGACGGTTCGACCGTGCGCATCTACGTCGACGGCCAACTGCAGGTCGAGCAGGGAGCGCCGGGCATGTCGCTCGGCGGCGGGGCGCAGTCCGCGTGGATCGCGACCGACAAAGGCAATTGGCACACCGCGTGCATCGTCGATGACGTGCTGCTGCTGAACGACGCGATCGACGCGAAGACGGTCGGCGACGCGATGGCCAACGGCGTGGAGTACGTGCTCGGCCTGAAGGCGGTCGATCCACGTGGGAAGATCGCTTCCTCGTGGGCGGCGCTGAAGGCCGGCCGGAACTGATGGGTCGCGCGGAGCCGCCCGGCACGCAGGTAGCGCGCACTTGGCGATCAGGACGGCCGTGGTCTCCATCGGTACTTCACGTCGGGCGCCGACTCAGGCGGCGGGCTGATCCCGAACTCAACGGCGATAAAGCCGTGCCGCTCGTACAGCGCGCGCGCCGCGTAGTTCTCCTGGTGCGTGTATAGCTCGATCCCGTCCGGGCTGACGTCCTTCGCCAGAACGACGAAGCGGCCGCCCCACCCGCGTCGCCATTCGGCCGGATCGACGTACAGGCGGTCGAGGTAAGACCCCTCCATGCCCAAGAATGCGACGATCTCGCCATCGCGTGTCCCTACCCACAGTCGGCACTCCTGCATGATGACGTCGCGGAAGACGTCTCGCGCGTCGTCGAGGGGGAAGGCCTGCCAGGTCGGAAGGTAGGGGTACGCGGCGCGGCCGGATCGATGCCAGACTTCGGCCGTCGCGGTCTCGTCCGCCGGATCGAAGGGGCGTATCTCTCCTCGGGCGTCGGTTGGGCCCGGGCCGGCGTCTGCGGTCGCGGTCACGTCAAGTCTCCTCTGTGCGCATCACATGGTGGCGGGTAGCTGGTGAGCCGCATGGCGGCCGCTCCCACAGTCCCCACGCTGGGGATGCACCGGGGATGGCATGGTGTACGACATGGTTGACATCGTCCGCTCCACGGCCGATAGAGGGTTGGAGCTCGAAAGGGAGCCGTCGGTCCGCGTAAAGGGCCTAGCCCACCTTCACCCGGCCGCGGTACGACGCAACCTTCTGTCTGCCCGGCTATGCGGACAACGGGCGCGACGATGAGAGAGGGTTGACTATGCCTGCCGTGCGTCAACTTCCGACGAATCCCAGCCTCGAACACCTGAAGAAGGAAGCGAAGGCGCTGCTAAAGGCGCTCCGCGCGGACGACCCCGACGCGCTCGCACGAATGGATCGCCATCCACGATCCGGCGACACCCGCAAGGGCGAGATGCAGCTCGCCGACGCGCAGCACGTCCTCGCGCTCGAATACGGCTTTGGGACGTGGCGCGCGATGACGGAGTACGCGCGATCTGACCTGCGCCTCGTCGAGGCGGCCGTGTTGAGCGACGATCCCGAGGCTTTGGACCGGATAGTACAGGCTGACCTGGGCTGGCTCCGCCGCAAGGAGCACTGGCGCGGGTTCCTACATTGGCGCGGCGCCGTGGATCTCCTGTGCTACGCGGCGGCCTGCGGATCAGTGCCGCTGGTAGACGTCCTGCTGGGCCACGGCACCCAGAGCCAGGTCGACATACCCGGCGTGTTCTACCACTGCCTGCGCAGAGACAGAACAGACGTGGCCGACCATCTGCTGGAGCGGTGTGCGGTAGAGGTCCACCATCTCCACGAGCACCTCTACCAATTGACCGAAGACCTGAACGTCGAGGGGGTGCGTTGGATGATCGAGAACGGCGCGGACCCCGACTGTCGGCGCGCGGGCATCAAGTGGTCGCCCCTGCACAACGGCCTCCACACCTATCCGTGCCTCAACCCCAACCGCCAACAGGTCGCGCGCATCCTCGTCGAGGCGGGAGCCGATCACGACGACAGCGCCCTGTACGACCTGCTGACGGGGCGGATGGATCGTCTGGTCGAGCGGCTTCGGGCGGACCCGTCGCTCGTGAACGCGCCCTTCGACCTGCGCGGCGGGAGAGATGTCGAACTGGAGTTTGGCGCGGTCTATGGCGGCGCGCCATTGGTGAACACGACGCTCCTGCACCACTGCGCGGAATACGGCTGGGTCGAGGAGGCGCGGCTCCCGCTGGGGCGCGGCGCCGACCCCAACGTCCGTGCCATGCCCGCTCCAGACGGGTTCAACACGCACACGCCTGTATTCCACGGGGTGACGACGAACTGCAACGTGAGCTGGGACGTCCTGAAACTGCTCATGGAATCCGGCGCGGACGTGAACGCGCGCGCAGACGTGCGCGTCGGAGAGGAACTTCGGGACGTGACGCCGTTGGGCTACATCGACCGGTTCCCGAACGGCTACCACAAGTCGGACACACCTGGCGATTGGGGCGCGACGCGCGATCTCGGTCCGGCGCCACACCCAGAGGTCGTCGAGCTACTCCGTCAACACGGAGCGAACTAGCCGGACGCGCGGAACGCCGCCACGGCGGCCTCGACACCCAGGCGTGGGCTGCTGAGAACCGGCGCCGTCACGCCGCCGCATAGGTCCGCGGCCGGGGCCATGGACCCCTGCGCGAGCACTATGGCGTCGGCGTCGCCCGCTCCGGCCTTCACGGCAGATGCGATCTCGGCGTAGTAGCCGTCCGCGTCGCCGGCCTCGAACTTCGCCCACGCGGCGTCGGCGAGCAGCGTTGAGACAGTCACGTCGCGGCCCGCCTTCGCGGCGGCGTCGCGTATGAGATCGGTCGTTGGGCCGAGCGTGCTCTCAAGAGTCGCGACCACGAGGATGCGCGAGCCCGCCGCGACGGCGCGCTCCGCCATGGGCCGGTCAACGCGCATCACGACCGCGTCCGCGTCGGCCGCCGCGCGCTCCGCCGGGTCGCCGATGGTCGAGCAGGTGCACAGCACGACGCGCGCGCCCGCCGCGACGGCGTGTAGGACGGCGTCGCGCACCTGAGAACGCGTGGCGGTGGCGTCAGGGCCCTCAGCGCGAGCCATGTCGAGCAGGTCTCCGGCGATGAGGTGTCGGACTGGGACGTCAGGCGCGATCTCGGACGCGAGTTCGTCGAACGAAGGCGCCAGCGGCGCGGCGGTATGTAGGAACGTCAGGGATTTCGGCATGTCGGCCCCCGGCCGGTGTGGATGAATGGCCTAGAAGCGCACGCCGGTCTTGATGCTCTTCTCGGGGTGGTTGTCGATGTCCTGGTACGCCTCGACGACATCGGCGAAGTCGACGACGGGGGCGATGATCCCCTCGCAGCGGAATCTCTGCGACGACAGCCAATCCCAGCACGTGTCCTCGATGCGCTTGAAGTCCCATCGCGGGTGGTCTCGGTTCGGTTCACTGCACGCGCGGGAGAAGATGATGTCGGGGACCTCGACGTGCGCGCGGTCTCCGAGGTCGAGCCCCGCCGGGAACGCCTTCGCCCATCCCAGATACGCCAGCGTGCCACCGTAGGCAAGACCCGTCAGGGCGGTATTCAGCGCCGCCATATTGGCGCTCGTTTCGATGATGATGTCCACGCCGCGGCCGTCGGAGACTTCCCGCAGGGAGGCCTCGACATCGTCCGTCGTGGGGTCGATGCCGCCGTCGGCGCCGGCGTCCAGCGCGACCTGTCGACGCGCCGCGATTGGGTCGATGACCGTCACGGTTGCGGCGCCGGACACAGCGGCGAACTGCGCGGACATCTGCCCGAGCGCTCCCAGACCGAACACCGCCACGTGATCGCCTGCTCGGAGCTTCGCGTCGCGCACGCCCGCCAGCGCGAAGTGCGCGGGGTCGTAGCACACGGCCTCTTTCCACGTCATGGCGTCGGTCATCGCGAGGACGTTCCCCGCGCGCCAGGTGTGCGTCTGGCGCAACGAGCCGTAACCCGCGATACGTTGGCCGACGCTCAGGCCTTCCACGCCGTCGCCCAGGTCGGTGATGCGGCCGACGCACATGTTGCCCAGCCCCATCGGGAAATTGGCGCCGCGCGTGGCTCGGTACATCGTCATTTCCGTGCCGTGCTTGGGCGCGCCGAACTCCGTCTGGACGCGCACGTGACCTTCGGGCACGGGGCCGTCCTTGTACTCTCGGAGCGTCGGCGTCCGTGGCGCGGTGGCGATGAGTTCCTTGGGCATATTGTCTCCGCGCTGAGCGGTGTCGGCAGGTTGTCGACCGGGTACGCGGACCATACCCCACGGCTCGCGATCGGGCAACGGCAGCCGTTACGCCCGTCGTGACAGATCGCTATACTTGCCCTGACTCTCGGCTACCCAGAGGAGGAAGCCACTTCCGATGAAGATCACGAAGCTAGCAACGCTGTGTCTGTCACGGATGCACGAGCCGGAGCGGCAATGGATCACCGCGCGCTATCGAACCGTGAAGGCCGACTGCGTCGTCGTCGTCGTGCACACCGACGAAGGACTCGCGGGCATCGGCGAGGCGAGCGCGTACGGCGGGCCTCTGCTGGTCCGCGACATGGTCGATTGGTTGGCGCCAGCATTGGTCGGGCTACATCCCGACGACGCGGCCACGATGCTCAGCCCGAACGGTCGAGGACGACAGTACGACGCCGCCGTCGCGGGTATCGACTGCGCCCTGTGGGACCTGCGCGGGAAGATCGCCGGTAAGCCCGTCGCGAAGCTCCTCGCCGACGACGCGGAGGACCGCGTCCGACTGTACGCGTCGAGTGGATGTCGCTACGACTGGCGGGACCGACCCGAACAGCTCATCGACGAGGCGCTGGAGTACGTGGCCCTGGGCTACACCGCGATGAAGTTCCGCATCGGCACGGAGTGGTCCTGGGACGGCGTGACGGTCGCGCGATTCCTCGACCTCGTGCGCGGACTGCACGCCGCCGTCGACGGACGCATGGAGCTCATGCTGGACGGCAACTGCCGACTCACGGAGGCGCAGGCGCTCGAGATAGCCTTGGAGCTCGACCGGCTCGACTTCGCGTGGTTCGAGGAGCCGATTCCGCACGCGGAAATCGGCGGCTATGCGCGGCTCAACGCGGCTGTGGACATGCCGATCACCGGTGGCGAGAGCCTCACGACCCTCGAACAGTTCCGACCTTATCTCGACGCGGGCGCGTACGACATCGTCCAGATGGACGCGGGACTGTGCGGCATCACGGAACTTATGCGGATCGGCAAGATGGCCGCCCGCTACGGCGTCGACGTGTGTCCGCATAGCTGGCACAACATCCTCATGGGCCTGGCGAACGGGCACGCCGTGGCCGCGCTTCCCAACGGTCGCGTGCTGGAACTGTGTATGATCCAGGGGCCGCTGCAGTGGGAGATGCTCGCCGACCGGCCGCCCACCGAGGACGGCCACCTCGTCTTCGGCGAACGGCCCGGGCTCGGGGGCGAGCTCGCCGACGGCGTCGAAGGCATCTTCCCCTACATCGACGGTGGCTACGCGCTGACGGTGCAACGCTGATGACAGGAGACCGCATGGAGAAGTTCGCGCCCCTCAACCTCGCGCCCGACGAGCTGGTGGCATACACGCCCGAGTGGACGGGCGAACGGTTCGAGGATGGGCGGCCGAAGGTAGCCGACGACATCCTCGACCGCATGCGCGCCGTCACCGTCACGGAGGCGTGGGGCGTCTTGCAGGGAGCCGGCTACCGCTGGCAGTACGAGGACAACTGGCTCTGCACGCACCCGGGCGAGACGCTCGTCGGACGCGCGCTGACCGCGATGTACATGCCGCGTCGGCCCGTGATGCGCACCGTCATGGAGGAGAAGGGCGAACGCGCCGGCTGCGTCGGCGACCAGATATCCTGGCCCATCGACATGCTCACGCAGCGCGACGTCTACGTCGCCGACGTGTACGGGAAGGTGGACCAGGGCGCCGTCATGGGCGACAACCTCGCCACGGCGATCTACACGAACTCCGGGAACGGAGTGGTGCACGACGCCGCCCTCCGGGACCGCGAGGGCATCCAGGAGATCGAGGGGTTCGCGAGCTTCGCGCGGGCGTGGCATCCGTCGTACGCGTCACCGACGATCATGCTCGTCGGCGTAAACACGCCGATCCGCATCGGTCAGGCGACCGTCATGCCCGGGGATGTCGTCCTGGGCAAGGACGACGGCGTCGTGTTTGTGCCTCCTCACCTCGCCGAGAAGCTGGTGAAGACGTCGGAGCTGGTGCAGCTGCGCGACACGTTCGGTAAGGGGCGCTTGCGCGAGGGGAAATACACGCCGGGACAGATCGATACGCGGTGGACCGACGACATCGAACGCGACTTCTCGGGATGGCTCGAAGATCACATCGACGAGTTGTCCGTGCCGCGCGAGGCGATCCAGGAGATGCTCAAGGAACGCACCTGGTAGGCGACGAGCGTGCCGATCCGAGGCGTCGCGTGTCGTTTTGGCAGAGGAGCGGCGGTCTATGGGAAGGGAGATGGTGACCCCTACGGGATTTGAACCCGTGTCGCCAGCGTGAAAGGCTGGTGTCCTAGGCCAGACTAGACGAAGGGGTCACCCTGTTCTCGTCGCAGAACCCTTATATCCTAGCCAAGCGCCGTTCGGCCGGTCAAACGAAAGTCGCACCGGCGGGCCGGCCGCGAGAAACGCTCGACAAGCGGTCGCCGTATCGTTCATTCTTAAGGGTGGATGCGACCCGCGACGGGCTGGCAGGCCGCGTGGCGCGCATCTTGCGGGACCGGGGTACGAACACCGAGCGGCGGAGTAGCCGTCGCAGTAGAGGAGTCACGAAGATGGCTGATGTATTGGAGACGGGCGAAGATCAATTCGAGGCCGACGTGCTCAAGAGCGACACCCCGGTGCTGGTAGATTTCTGGGCCCCCTGGTGCGGGCCGTGCAAGATGGTGGCTCCCGTCGTCGAGGAGTTGGCCGGCGAGTACGACGGCAAGCTCAAGGTCGTCAAGGTGAATGTGGACGACAACCCGGGTCTCTCCGTCAAGTACCAGGTGCGGGGCATCCCGACGCTCCTCATTTTCAACGATGGCGAAGTCGCGCAGCAGGTGGTCGGATACGTCCCGAAGGCCGCGCTGGCCGAGAAGGTGGACACCGTCCTGGCCGGCTGATGGACGCGGCCCCGTGGCGTCCCACTACACAACACACCGTAATGCCGCCGGGCGCGCAGGCTGGACTGTCACACACCTGCACGCCCGGCGTTCTCGTCTGTACGTCGTCGCGGACGCCACGCGCCGGCAGTAGGAGCGCACGCGCATGACGCCGATCCGCCTGGGTATCATCGGGGCCGGTTCGTTCGCGAATTCTCCTCACCGCGCCGCGATGGAGGCGCAACCGGACCGGTTCGAGATCGTCGCGGCATACGACGGTTCGCCGTCGGCGTCGCTGGATTGGGCATCCCGCTTGCGCGCGGCGGCCTATGAAAGCCTCGACGACTTGCTCGCACATCGACAGATAGAGGCCGTGTTCATCACGGGCGGCCCGGTTTCCGGCCGCTTCGAGGCGGCGCGGCAGGCGCTCGAAGCCGGTCGCCATGTGATCGTCGAGCCGCCGATGGCCGCGTCGGCGGCACAGTGCGACCAGCTCATCCCACTCGCCCGACGCAAGGGGTTGGCCCTGACGGCGGCGCACGTGCGTCGGTGGGACAATGCGCTGGTCCACGCGCGCAGACGCATCGACGGCGGGGAGCTGGGCGATGTCGCGCTCGTGAAGCTCGCGACTGCGGTGGGCTCGCTGGAGGACGGCCCGTTTGGCGAGGGGTTCGACCTGTTCGACGCGGCGCTCCTGTTCAACGCGACCGAACTCGTGGATGTCGCGGCCGCGCCCAGCCTTCGGCATGGGAGCCCCTCGCATGCACTGACCGTGCTGTGTCGCTTCGAGGCTCCGCCGGCCGTCGAGATCACAGTGATCGTCGCCGCGGCCTCGGCGCCACTGGCCCTGCCGCGCATGTTGGCTGTCGGCGCGCGGTCGACACTGTCGGACAACTCGGCGGCGGCTGCGCCGACGACCGGCCCATTCTACGAGGGTGTGTGGCGGTCTATCCGCGAGCGTGCTCCCGTTCCGGTGCTGGCAGCCGCCGCGCGGAACGCAGTCTACCTCGCGGAGTGCGCTCAGGTGTCCGCGCGACGCGGTCAGGCCGTTGTCGCGGAGAGGCTGCTGAAGGCCGTTGAGTAGGCGAGGATGCTGGGCCTCGCACGGGCTTCAGAGGGCCAGAATCGCTTGTCGCCCTGCTGTCTCGCGGCTAATATTCAGCCCGGCAAGCCGCCTGGCCACCAGCGTTTTCAGGGAACAGTAGGGCAGAGACGACGACACCGGCGCGCGCGTGTTGTCGGTGCCGTGCTGTCCACCGAAGGGGGAGCCATGCTGACGTTCGCGGAGTTCCTGACGACACGCCGGGCCGCGCTCGGAATGAGCATGACGGAACTCGCCCAGCATCTCTCCGTCACCCCGCAGTACATCAGCCTTCTGGAAGCCGCCAAGTGCAACCCCTCGCGCAAGCTCCAGGGGCGTTGCGCTGATTTCTTCGGCGAGGACGCCGAGTACATCGACTTCCTGGCGCAGCCGATGTCCCGGGAGCAGAAGCAGGCGCTGCTGAGAACTCCGTCGGCGCTGCCGTTCCTGACCCGACGACCCCCCGAGACCGACCTCGACAAGGACGACTCGCCGGTCGCAACAGACGGCGAGGACGAGTTCATCCGTCGCCTGTTCGGGCCCATTGACAACGGCCGGGCCGAGGCCGGCCGTGAGTTCTACACGCGCCTCTTGGACGAAATGAGCGCGCGGGAGAACGGGGACTACCGGTTCTCCGCGAAGGCTCGCGGATGGGCAGATCACTATCGCGCGGCGCTCGTCGAGCAGGTGGATGGCCCCGGGACGGCGCGGCCTATGTTCGAGGCCTTGACGCGCCGATACGACGGTCCCACGGACGGCGCGTATCCCGACGCGCTTCGCTTGATCACGGCGGAAGCCCTGGCCACGAGCTATGCGCGGGACGATGACTGGGAGTCGGCGGCATCTGCCTACGAGGAGGCGGCGACGCGCGCGCGCCGGATCGGCGACATGGAGCGATTCGCGGCGGCGACACGCCATGCAGCGGACGCGTACCGCACGGTTGGACGCCCGGATCGCGTCGTCGAGATGTACTCGGCCGCCACGGGCGGCGAGGACGTCCCGGCCGGCATCAAGGCCGAGTTCCTCATCGCTCAGGCGACGCTTCTGTGCCATCTCGGGGCGCACGAGCCGGCGCTGGATCCGATCAGAAGCGCGGTACGGATCTGGCGACTGCGCTCTCTGGACATCTCGAGCCGCACGGCTCAGCTCATATCGGCGCAGGTGCTCGGGCTGCACTGCTTCGTGCAGACGGAGAGTCGCGACGAGGCGCGTCAGTGGCTCGGGCGTATACGGTCTACCCTCGCCAGGGTGACGCCCGCGGAATTGGCCCCCGAAGCGCAGGACCGTCTGACGGCGCTGAGCAACCTCGAGTCGGCCGCGATGATGGTCCAGCAGGGGCGGTGGAACCACGCCTGGAAGAACCTCACAGGCGTCGAGAGATGGCTGGACGACACGCAGGCCCATGCCGAGGACGCGGATGAGCGCTCCCTGCTGCGACAGCGCATCCGTCTGCTGAAGACCGAAGTGGCCCTACACCGCGGCCAGACACGCGACGCGCTAACCATCGCGGATGAATTCATGGCGCATCCCCCTGTGGCCGACGCCGTCCGGGAGAAAGGACAGCACGCGCGGATGCGGGCGCGGCTCGCGCCGGTCCTGGGAGTCGCCGGGCACACTGAAGCCGCTGAGCGGGCGCTTGCGCTGGCCAAGGACGCGCTTGATCCCGAGAACCAGCCGACCGACGCGCTCCGCACGCTTTGCGGCATCCCGCAGATCGCCGCGCTGCGCGACTCCCTGGCGTAGCGCTGGCAATGGCCTCCGACGGCCGAAGCGGACCGGCCGCCACTCAGGCCGTTGTCGGCGCGTTCACGGTCTCGCGCCCGGACGCGTGCTGTCCTCATCCCGGATAATGGCGACTTCGATGGTGACGGTTCCCGCCTGGAAGTCGTCCCACGCGGCAGCCGCGGCCCAGAGCCATCCCGTCCCGTGTTCCCCTGGCGCGATGTAGGTGACGTCCCTGCCGGGCGTGGGTATCAGCGCGGTGATAAGCGACGCGTCGCCGATGTCCACGAGCAGCCCGCGATGCCGGACGATATGCCGCACGCGCATGTCCGCTACGGGCGTATCGCCGCCATTGATGACCTCGACGCGGCCGTGTGGATGTCCGTCGGCGTTCCGCCACACGATGTCGGGCACGATGATGAGCGTTCCGACGGCGACATCCCTGCCGAAGTTCTGCGAGACGATCACGAGGTCGGTGATGTCCACCGTGCCATCGCCATTGACATCCGCCTCAGGGATGGCTCCCTTGGCCTGCCATCGGATGAGGCGCGCTCCGATATCGTCAGTGGCCGCGGGATCGAGGATTCCCAACGCGGCGGGGTTTCCGTAGTCGCAGCCCACGGCCGCAGCGATGGCCAGGACGATGAGCGTGTGGCGCATGCGCGCCTCCGCAGGCCATTGTAGCGTCACGAGCTGGCCGCCGACAGGTGCGTGGACCGTCGCATGATCAGCGCGGCGACGCGTCCAACGCCCGCCACGGTCGATGGCGCGCGTGGGTCGCGCGTCCGCGAGGACCGACGGCGATTTACAGCAATGTCAGACTCGGGTATGCTCCGTGCGTCGCCACCGTCCGCACGTCGTCGTATCGGTACTCACTTGCGAGGAGGTTGGTTCATGCGCGTACGACCGTTGCGCTATGTACGCCGGGCAGCCGTCATCTCTTCACCCCTTTGCATACTCGCGATCCTGGCGCTGAGCATCGGTTGTCAGCAGGATCCCACCGCCCAGGCCATCGACGGCCTGAAGTCGAGTTCCGCGAGCGAACGCCTGCAAGCTGTCCAGGTGCTCGCCGAGGCCTCCAGCGCGCGGCTGACGAATGAGGGCCGCGCCAACGCTGTGGTCGCCCTCGGCGAGGCCCTGACCGATGCCGACGACCAGGTCCGCATGAAGGCCGTCCAGGGCGTCATGAACTGGCCCACGCCGATCCACCAGACGGAAGTGACCACGGCGTTGGGCACCCTCGTCGGCTCCGACGACGCGGCGTTCCGACGCTCCGCAGTCGAACTCCTCGGTCGCATTCAGAGCCCGGAATCCACGGCCGCCCTCGCCACGGCGCTGTCTCAGGACGCGACCACTCGTCAGGAAGCGGCGAAGGCACTCGAGGCGCGTGGCGCGGCGCTCACAGGCGAAGACGCGATCCGGTTGGACCTCGTGCTGGGCAGCCCGGAGCAGGTCGCGACGCAGGGCGCCGCAGCCATACCCGCACTGCAGGGGTTGCTGGACGAAGACGCCGCGTATCGCGCCGCCGCGGCGACCGCCATCGGCCTCATCGGCGACGCCGACAGCATCGGCATCGCGGTGGACAAGGTGCTGAGCGACCTCGAATCCGACGATGTCGCCGTGCGGCTGGCGGCGGTCGGCGCCCTCGGCGCACTCGGCGACGACAAGGCGATCGCGCCGCTGCAAAACCGCGCCGAGAACGACCCAGACTCCGGTGTGCGCGCCAGCGCGCGCGTCGCGGCGCACGTGGTACAGAACGACACCGTCTCGCTTCTCGGAACGCTCGAAGACGCCGACATGCACGTGCAGATGGTCACGGTGCGTGGCCTACGCAACGTGCAGAACAAGCGCCCCGCCGTGGACCCGCTCGTCCGTCTGCTACGGCGCACGACGAACACGGAGCTCGCCGCCGAGGCGATCGCGACGCTCGCGGCTTGCGGCGACCTTGCCGTGGGCCCCCTGCTGACGCACATCGCGGAAGAGCCGGAGTGGGGGTTGCGGCTGAGGCTGGCGACGGCGCTGGGACAGCCGACAGTGCTCGCGGGGATGGACTACGACCGGCAGGTCGAACTGTCCAACCTGTGGGAGGCCGAGGTGAACGACAACGTCAAGAACGAGCTAGGCAGCGTCCTGAACGCGATCCCCGAATAGGGGCAGGCGGCGCGCCAATCCTGGCATGAGAAGGTCGGCCCATCGCGGGGCCGACCTTCTCAGCTCAAGCTCGCCACGTGACTACTGGGAGTGGCCGGGATAGGCGCGATTCTCGTGTTCGGCGAGGAACTTCTCCGCCTCGATAGCGGAGGCGGCGCCCGTCGCGGCCGCCATTATCGCCTGGCGGAAGACGCGGTCCTGCACATCCCCGCCGGCGAAGACACCCGGCACGCTCGTGTGCTGCAGCCGGTCCGTAATCAGGTAGCCTTCCTCGTCCAGGTCCAGCTTCCCTTCGAACAGCGATGTGTTCGGAACGTGGCCGATGAAGATGAACACGCCGTCAACGGGGAAGTCCGTGACCTCATCCGTCTTCACGTTGCGAAGACGCGCGCCGTGGACGCCCGCCTCGTCGTCCCCGAGGATCTCGTCCACCACGGAATCCCAGATGATCTTCACCTGGTCGTTCTTGAAGGCGCGCTCCTGTATCGTCGGGCTGGCGCGCAACTGATCGCGTCGATGGACGATGAACACTTCGCTCGCGAAACGGGTCAGGAACAGCGCCTCCTCGACAGCCGCGTCACCACCACCAACGACGATCACCCGCTTCTCTCGGAAGAAGAAGCCGTCGCACGTCGCGCAATACGACACGCCCTTGCCGACGAGCTCCTCGCCTGACACGCCCAGCATTCGCGGCGTCGACCCCGTCGCGACGATGACGGACTGCGCGGCGGCCTCCGCGCCGGACTCCATCCTGACGGTGAACGGGTGGCTGTCCAAATCCACGTCGGTCACGTAGTCCACACGGATTTCCGTGCCGAACTCCTCGGCCTGCCGCTGGAACGTGGCGATGAGCTCGGCGGCGTCCTTGCCACCGTAGCCCGGGTAGTTCTCAACGTCGAGCGTGAGCGTTAGCTGCCCACCCAACTCGCGACCGGTGATGAGAAGCGGCTCCAGCTGTGCGCGGCCCGCGTAAAGTCCCGCGGCATAGCCCGAGGGCCCCGCCCCGATGATGACGACGTTGCGCGTTTCCATTGCGATCAAGCTCCCGCGGCGGCCACTTTGCCCTCGACGGCGTCGGTCGAGACGATGTGCGTGGCCATTCCCAACTGCCTTGCGTCGTATCCCAGCGCCAGCGCCACGAGTTGCGGCACGTGCAGCACCGGCATGCTCAACCGGCCGGAGCCCTTTCCGAGCTCCTGCAGCGCGCCTTCCGCGTCAGGTTGGCGCGCGTCCAGGTTGAGATGGCACAGCGGACACGGCGTAACCATCGTATCCGCGCCCTTGTCCCTGGCGTCGGCAAGATGCGTGCCGGCCATGCCGAAGGAGTTCTTGGGGTTCATCATCTGGATCGGGAAGCCGCAGCACTTCGTCTTGCCGCCGTATTCGACCGGCTCGCCGCCCAGCGCCGTCACGAGTTCATCGAGCGATGTCGGCCGATGTGGGTGATCGAACCCGAGCAGGTCCGACGGGCGGACGAGGTAGCATCCGTAAAACGCCGCGACCCGAAGGCCGTCCAACGGCTGCTTGACCTGTTCGCGCAGGCGCGTCAGCCCGTATTCCGCGTCGTCCACCAGCACCCAGAGGAGGTGTTTGACCTCGATCGTGCCGTTGTACTGGTAGCCGGTGTCCGCCAGCACTTCGTTAAGGCGGTCGCGCTTCCTCTCGTCCTCCTGCACTTCCTTGTTGAGCTTGTTGAGGACGCCCTGACACGTGCTGCACTGCGTCAGCAACGTGAGACCCTTCTGCTCCGCGAGCGCGAGCGTTCGCGCGTTGAGCGCGTCGGTCATCTCGGGGTTCACGTCGTCGGTCACGCCGGCGCCGCAGCACGCGGCCTCACGCAGCTCGTCGAGTTGGATGCCGAGATGCTTCGCCACCAACTCGGTGGATGTCTTCAGCTCCTTGCACGCGCCCTTCGACACGCAGCCTGGGTAGAACGCGTACCGCTTGCCGGGTTCGCCCGCTTGGACGTCAGTCTCGTTTGCCATGACGCATCCTATTCGTTGTCCGCGGGATCGGCGGCCTTGGTCTTGTCGATGATCTTCGTGATCTCGTTCATCTTTGGCACGGGCGGATGATGGCGGCCCGGCAGCAGGTGCATCGGGTTGGGTCTGAACTTGTTCTTCACGCCCATGCGAATGCCCATCGGCAGCAGGTCCGTGACGAACTCCTTCAGGGAGCCGACCGACTTCAGCGGCAGCTTGGCTTCATCCAGCCACCCGGACTCCTCGATGATGTCGACAAAGCCGCGGGCGTGGCGCGAGCCGTTGTTGTCGTGAAAGTTGCGCCGGTGGGCCTCGTTCCTCAGATCGACGATGCGATACAGCGGGTTGACCGGCTTCGGGCACGCCTGCACACAGGCGAAGCAGTGCGCGCAGTCCCACATGCCGCCATACTCGCTCAACCGCGCCAGGCGCGGCCCCTGCTCCTCGTCCCGCGTGTCGTGCACGACGCGCTGCGCCTTCGCGAGGGCCGCGGGCCCGAGGAAGTTCTTGTCGATCTCGTACGACGCGCACTCGGAGTAGCAGGCGCCACACATGATGCAGGTCGAGGCGTCGTCGATATTCGAGAAGTCCTCGGGGCTCATCAGATGCTCGCCCTCGGCTTCTCGCTCCCTGTCGGACCTGATGTACGGGTCGACGGCGCGGATCTTCTCCCAGAACCCGGTGGCATCGGTGACCAGGTCCTTGACGACCGGCATGTTCCCCGCCGGCTCGACGGTGATGGTGTTGTCCGCGTCGAGGTGGTCGCGGTACTGCGAGTTGCAGACCAACTGGCCCCCGCCGTTAACGCGCATGGCGCACGATCCGCAGATGGCGCTGCGGCACGACATACGGTAGGTGAGCGTGCCATCGATGAACCACTTGATGTGGTTGATGCAGTCGAGCAGCGTCGAGTCCTCGGACGGCGGCTCGAAGGTGTAGTCCTGCCAGTACGACTCGGCGTCGGTCTCCGGGTCGAACCGCTTTACCCGAATGGTGATGGGTTCCGGCATGCTCAGTACGTCCTCTCTACCGGTTCGTGCCGAATGATCTTCACCGGCTTGTAGGTGAGGTCCGGCGTGCCGTCCTCGGCGCGGTTGGCGAGGGTGTGCTTCAGGAAGTTCTCGTCGTCGCGTGTGGGGAAGTCTCGGCGCGAGTGGCCGCCGCGGGATTCCTTCCGCGCCAACGCGCCCGCGACCATGACCTCAGCAAGCTCGATCATGTGGTCGAGTTCAACGGCTTCCAGGAATTCCGTGTTGAACCGGCGCGTCCTGTCGCTGATGTGCGCCCGGGCGTAGCGGCCGCGGAACTCGCGCAGTTCGTCGGTGAGCTCTGTCAGCGGGCCCTCGTCGCGGTAGACGCCGCACTTGTTCGTCATCGCGACCTTCAGGTCGTTGCGAATGTCGCCCAGGCGTTCCGGGCCATCCATCGCGCGCACGCGGTCGGCCCGTTCGGTCGCCTGCGCGACGGCGTCGGAGAAGACCTGCGGCGTCGCTGGCCTCTCTTCGTATCCGCCGCTCAGGTACTTGGCGATGCTCCGACCGGCGCGATCGCCGTAGACGCACGCCTCCAGCAGCGAGTTCGTTCCGAGGCGGTTCGCCCCGTGCGTAGACACGCAGGCGCACTCGCCGGCGGAGTAGTAGCCCGCCAGCACCGTGTTCTCCTCGTCGTACACGACTTCGCCGTCGACGTTCGTCGGAATGCCGCCCATCGAGTAGTGGGCTGTGGGCTGGATCGGAATCGGCTCCTCGATCATGTCGATGCCCTGGAAGTCGCGCGAGAGCTGCCATATCTGTGGCAGCCGCTCCATGATCCGCTCGCGCCCGAGGTGGCGCAGGTCGAGGTACACGGCGTCACCGTCCTCTTCGCCGCCGCGGCCTTCGTCGATCTCGGTCTGCTCGGCGCGGGAGACGATGTCACGCGGCGCCAGTTCCATCATCCCGGCGGCGTAGCGTTCCATGAACCGCTCGCCCTCGCCGTTGATGAGGTAGGCGCCCTCGCCGCGCGCGCCCTCGGACGCCAGGATGCCGTGCCGGTACAGCCCCGTGGGATGGAATTGCATGAACTCAGTGTCTTCGAGCGGAACGCCGGCGCGGTAGGAGATGATCGCGCCGTCGCCCGTGCTCGCGAATGCGTTTGTCGTGGTCTGGAAGATGCGTCCATACCCGCCGGTGCCGAACATCACCGCCTTGGTCTTGATGACCTCGATCTCGCCGCTGTCGATGTTCATGACCACGATGCCGTGGCATCCGTGGTCGTGGACGATAATCGAGAGCATGTACCATTCGGAGTAGATCTTGACGTCGTGCTTCACGACCTGCTCGAACAGCCCGTGGAGGATGGCGTGTCCCGTCCGATCCGCGGCGAAGCAGGCGCGTGGGCTGCTGTGTCCCCCGAACGGCCGCTGCGCGATCTTCCCGTCCTCGGTACGGCTGAACACGACGCCCATGTGCTCGAGCGCGTAGATCATTTCCGGGGCGCTCTCGGTGAGGATCAGACTTGCGTCCTGATCCGAGAGGAAGTCGCCGCCCTTGACGGTGTCGTAGTCGTGCATCTCGACGGAGTCTTCGGCCTCGTTCCCCAACGACGCGGCGATGCCGCCCTGCGCGGCGCCGGAGTGCGATCGCACGGGATGGACCTTGGAGAGGATGGCCACGTCCTTCGCGCCGCCCGCGATCGCGGCGAGCGCGGCGGACTGGCCGGCCAGGCCTGCTCCTACGATGACGACGTCGTGCTCAATCATGCCGCTTCCTCAGTCCATGTTTTCTATGATCGCCTGGCCGAACCCCGACGTTGAGAGCTTGGTGGCGCCGTCCATGAGCCGCTCGAAGTCGTACGTGACGCGCTTCTGCCCGATGCTGCGCTCGATGCCCCGCACGATCAACTCGCCGACTTCCGTCCAACCGAGGTGGTTGAACATCAGCACGCCGGAGAGGATCACGCTGCTCGGGTTCACCATGTCCAGGTCGGTGTACTTCGGAGCCGTGCCGTGGGTCGCCTCGAAGATGGCATGGCCGGTCTGGTAGTTGATGTTTCCGCCCGGCGCGATGCCGATCCCGCCGACCTGCGCGGCGAGCGCGTCGGAGAGGTAGTCGCCGTTCAGGTTCAGGGTGGCGATGACGTCGAATTCCGTCGGTCGCGTGAGTACTTGCTGGAGGGCGATGTCCGCGATGGCGTCCTTGACGATGACCTTCCCGGCCGCGACCGCTGCGTCCTGCTCGGCGTTGGCAGCGTCCTCGCCGTCGGACGCCTTCGTGCGCTCCCACTGCGACCATGTGTAGGTCGTGGCGCCGAACTCACGCTCTGCGAGGGCGTATCCCCAGTCACGGAAGGCGCCTTCCGTGAACTTCATGATGTTGCCCTTGTGCACGAGCGTCACGCTCTTGCGACCCGACTCGATGGCGTACTGAATCGCCGCGCGCACAAGCCGCTCGGTGCCCGGCTGGCTGACAGGCTTCACGCCGACACCGACGGCTTCGACGTCCTCCGCGCCGAAACGCACGCGGTCGAACTCGGCGGGGAATTCATCCTTGAGCAGCGTCAGGAATCGCGCGGCTTCGGACGTGCCGGCGGCGAATTCGATGCCGGCGTAAATGTCCTCGGTGTTCTCGCGGAAGACGACCATGTCGACGTTTTCGGGCCGTTTCACCGGCGACGGGACGCCACTGAAGTGGCGCACGGGGCGCAGGCAGACGTAAAGGTCGAGGATCTGCCTAAGAGCGACGTTAAGCGAGCGGATGCCGCCGCCGACAGGCGTGGTAAGCGGCCCCTTGATGCCGATCAGGTACTCTCTGAACGCCTTGACGGTGTCGTCGGGCAGCCATTCCCCGAACTGCTCGAAGGCGGCGCCACCGGCGAACACCTCCCACCAGACGACGCGTCGAGAGCCCCCGTAAGCCTTCGCCACGGCTGCGTCGAACACAGCTTGCGACGCCCGCCAGATGTCGGGGCCGGTGCCGTCGCCGCGGATGAAGGGAATGATCGGTTCGTTGGGTACGTTCAGTCCTTCGGCGCCCATGGTGATGGGTGCGCCGTCGGCCGGCGGGGTCACGGTCTCGTACTCGCTCACATGGGCCTCCTAAGCACAGTGATCCACCGGAATCGTATCGGATGCGCGGGCGGGAAAGCCAATCGACGGCGGCAGCACTATAGCATTCGGAGCGTCCACCTTCAACGCGCGACGGCACGTCGATGGCCCGCCCCGGTGCGGACGGCTGAGATGCGTCGGCGACGCTCTCCGTGCATCCACACCGGTGTAGTATGCGCGCCCGTCCGCCGCCCAGTCAGGAGACTCCCGTGCACGTCCCTTCTCTGCCCGAATGCGTCGACACGGAACTTCTCGTCCCGCTCGTCCGCGCGGAGACCTGTTTGCCGCAGGCCGAGATCGCCGATTGGCGGAGCCACACGGTCGACGACGGGACGGTGGGCGACATCTACGTGCTCGAAGGCACGGCGCAGCATTCTCCGTCCGATGCTCGTGTGACGGAGTGGTCGCTGGTGCTGAAGGTTCAGCGCCAGTGGGCTCGCCCGGGCGACCCGGAGTGCTGGCGTCGCGAGTTTCTCATGTACGACTCTGGTCTTCTGGCCGATGTTGCGGACGCCCTTGCCGTCCCGAGGCTGGTCCAGGCGGACACGCGCGACGATGAGATATGGCTATGGATGGAACACGTCCACGGCGTGACGGGCGGCGACATGGCGACAGATCACTACCGCCACGCGGCGGCCGATCTGGGTCGCATGCAGGGGCCGTACCTCGCGGGGCGAGAGCTGCCCGCGTACGCGTGGCTGAGCAGCCGGCGATGGGCGTCAACGGCCGTGGGGCTCTGGGGGACGCCGGCGTACCACGGCCTGTGGCGGAATGGCGAGGGTGAGGAGGCGGCCACGGGGCTGCCGCGTGACCTGAGTCGCGACACGCTCCGGCTCTGGGAGCGGCGCAACGTCTTGCTGGATGCGGTGGACGCATTGCCGCGCACGCTCTGCCATCGTGACTACCACGCGGACAACGTGTTCGTACGCCCTGATGTAGCGAACGGCCCGACGACGATCGCGCTGGATTGGGACTGCGCGGGCATCGGCACGATCGCCGAGGACATCGGAGACATGGTCGCGGAAGCGCTCGTGTACTTCAGCTTCCCGACGGAGGACGCGGACGATCTTGCCGGCGCGGCGCTGGAGGCGTACGCCTCAGGTCTCCGAGAAGCCGGCTGGACGGGCGATGCCGCCCTCGTGCGCAAGGCCTTCGCGACTATCATGCCCACACAGTGGAGCCTGCGCGTCGCGCGGCTGGCGCAGATCGACGACATTGCGCTGATGCCGCGGTACATCGCCGTGCTGCGTTACCTGCTTGCGCTGGCCGCGGAGGCGTGCGCCTGACGCCTGAACCGGCCGATGGGCGGCCCGCACGCCGCGGCAGACGGCCCACATGTACAGTGTCAGCGCCTTGAAGCTCTCCGCCTGACCCGTGATGGCCCGTTCGGTCGATGAATACTGGCGTCGGGAGGGCAGGGAAGAGCGACGTGTCGCACTTCCATGCAGAAGACGACATTCTCGGAACAAGGAGCCGTCGTACCGTCGTCGAGATAGGGTGTCGCGGCGTAGAGGAGGGCGCGACTGACGCCCGGACGCGCAACCGGCATGGGGTGTGGCGAATTGTGATGAAGAGCTAGCCTGGTGGGAGAGGGAGTTGCAGACGCTTCTTCACCGACGGGTCGGGATCACGCCCGATCGACAGCGGAGCCGAATATCGGCTGGGCCCGTGCGGTGGTTGAGGACGTGGAGAGAGGGGCGCGACCTACGGGACTATCAGGGCGAGGATAGGGCGACGGTTACTCCGATTCCTCGAGCGCCGCGAGGGTGGCCTCGATCCTGCCGATCGCGTCTCTGTCCGCCTCTAGCGCAGCAGTGACTAGATCGCGCGCTTCGGCACGGGCATCGTCGGAGAACGCTCCCGCGTCCTTAGCCTTGCCGCAGAGATCATGCAGCGTGTTTGACGTCTCGACCAATCGATCATAGTGTCCTGCCGCCTGTTGAAGGTCGGAAGCGGCTGCCGGAAACACCTCGATCAGTTCTCGCAGATATGCTGCGGCATTTCTCCTCATGGCCCCCAACACCTCGGCATGGTGTTGAGAATGTCCAGCGGCTGCCACTCCAGATTCGATCGCTTCACGCCAGAGCTGATAGGCGGCGAACCCGCGCGCGTCTACAGGATAGGGCGCGTGTTTCGGATCGTAGCGGGCGCCCTTCGCGAAGGCGACAGCGTTCCGAAGCGCCTTGACGTGCGTCCGTGTCGCGTCGACAGGCTTTGGTTTGTCGTGAACCAGCACGCAGAACCATCTGGAGGTGTCGTTATGTCCGAACCCGTCATACCGTACGGTGAAGGCCTCGCGGCCTTGATCGACGTATTGGTGCCGAGCGGTGTACGTCTCACCGGATTCGTCGTAGCCGACCAGCAGACCCCAATTGGCGGCCATGAGCCCGGCCGCGTGCTGTTCTCGCGACATAGGCGCCCACGCCACCGCGGGTATGCCCCGATCAATGCTCGCCCGTACGGCTTCCCAGGCCTCCCAGGCTAGCGCCTCGCGTTTCACGCGATCTGCTTGTGCGCCGGAGTCTTTCGCGTCAAAGATCCGAATATCATGGCCCAAGTCCGGTAGCAGGTCGAAGAACATAAACCAGTCCACGTTCGCCTCTTGCCAGAGCTCTCCGGCGCCCTCTCTCATCTCAAAACTGAAGGCTTGCCCCATTACGCCCTGCAATCGTGCGAGCGACCATTCCGATTGCTCAACTCCCTGCATCATCCCGTGAAGAGCGCCAACAGCGGTGCTGACGTTGGGCATCGGCTGAATGCCCAAGACCTTGCTCATGCTTTCGTCGTCCTCTCTGCCGAATGCGCTGGCGATCGGCACCTCTCTCGGTCGGGATTCGGCCGCCAGTCGGTCGACCTGTGTGATGCGAGTAACCGTGTCCCCGCGGGGCGAGACCATGGCCACGTCGACTGCCGCTTGCTCGACGTGGTGGGCGCTGAATCCCAGCAGTCCGATTGTCAGCGTCGATGTCATCAGTGCGAGCGCCGTACTCATTCGATCACTCCCTCGTGGAACTTGCCCAAACGCGCGCGCCTCGGGTCGCGCGAAGAACCATGCGATCAACCCGGACACGACGCCCAGGCGCCGACGCAATGACTGCCGCGCCCGCTCCAGGCGCTTGTAGACGGCGGCCTGAGAAATCCCCAAGCGCCGCCCTAGCTCTTCGGATGTCCGCTCGTCCAGGTAATACGACCGCACCAACTCCCGTTCCTGTGGACTCAGCTTCGCGAGCGCTTCGAGGAGCTGTGTCCATCGTTCCTGCTCCGACAGCACTTCGTCCAAAGGCGGGACCGGCAGAGGGAGGTCCGGCAGATCGGACGTGAACGCCGGCTCGCGTTTGCGGTTCCAGTTGTGAGCGACGTTCCGAGCCACGCCGGCGATCCAACGCTCCAGGCGCCCCATGTAGCGCACCCGGTCGCGGCTGGTATACACGGCCACGATCACGCTCTGGACATAGTCGTCCAACTCCCGACGGCGGCGCAGCGTGCTCGCGCCGATGTGCCGGATGAGTCCGATATGTGCCAACACCAGATGATGGAACGGATCCGTTCGGTCGTTCATGGATATCTTTGCCGCCTCGGATAGACAACTACCCGTGGGGACGGAATCCTGACGGTTTCTTCGGGATGATCCTGGTACGGGCCGGGAGGCGGAAGCAAGAGAGCGTTGCCCTGAACGAGACACGTTTGGGATAGTGTTTCGCTGCAAGATGGCTCATCTGCGGCTTAGCCTCGTCTCAGGGAACGGTCTGGATGCACGGAGAACGAACATGACTGATTGGCGCTCGCAGCTGAGAGCTCTGATGGCTTGTGTGGCATTGGCGACGACGCTCCTATCCTGTGCGGGCGACACTGACGGCGGCGGCGTCGACGTCCTGATCGACGGCGACACGCCTGGGGTACACGAGGTCGATGACGGGGTGGATGGCGGTGACGCGGACGCAGGCGACGCGCAAGCTGCCGCAATTGGACCTGGTCGACTGGCGTTCCGACCACACCGTGACGGCAACGCTGAGATATACGTGATGGACGTAGACGGGGCGAATATACAGCGTCTGACAGACACGCCCACTGCCGAGTTAGGGCCGGCGTGGTCGCCGGATGCCAGGCGGATCGCCTTTGCTTCCGACCGCGCGGGAAGCTGGGACATCTACGTGATGGATGCGGATGGAGGGAACGTGCAAGCCCTGACGGATGAGCCGCACGTCGACGTGGAACCGGCGTGGGCCCCGGATGGACAGCGCATCGCATTCCGATCGGACCGTGACGGCCGATGGTCACAGATCTACGTGCTAGACCTGGAAAACGGACGCATCGAGCAACTGACAAACGACCCGGCCGCTGAGAACGAGCCCACGTGGTCCCCGGACGGCTCCAGCATCGCGTTTCGATACCGTCCCGTAGGAGGCGGCGCCAACTGGGATGTCTGCGCGACAGACGACGCGGGTGACGACTTCCGGTTCCTGACAGTCGCCTTGGATATGGACGTAAATCCCGCGTGGTCACCCGATGGGTCGCGGATTACATATTCCTCACACCGCGACGAGAACTGGGACATCTACACGATCGACGCGGACGGAGAGAATACGCGCCGTGTCACAACTCACGTGCGTGTGGACTCGGAGCCCACGTGGTCCCCGGACGGCCGGCGGATTGCCTTCCGATCCGATCGCAGCGGCACGTGGGATATCTATGTCGTAGACGCGGTCGGTGGCGACGTTCAGAGGCTGACGGGCGGGGTTGGCGATAACGCAGAGCCCGCCTGGAGTCGGTGACCTACGCGCCCCGGTGAAACTGGCTCCGCAAGGGCAGGGGAGAGGGCGGTGTCGCACTTCTATGCAGGAGACGACACGTGCGCGGCGCACTGAACGCCACGGCCGTTCTGTTCGGTTGGACTCGAATGCAGGGGGAAGCCAGGCGTGCATCCGTGGGGACGCGCCACTAGAATCTCCATGCGCAGTCGGGCCGAGCACGTACGTCCATCAGCGAGGAAGGCACATGAGGCAGAGGGCATGATGATCCGTCCTTCCGCTTCTGAGTTCTTGGCGAGGGAGACGCTCCGGCGCCAGAGGGGCTCGCTTGTCGCTGTCCTGGTTCTTGTCCTCGCATCTGTGAGTTCTGCGGGAGAGGTCTTCGACGACTTCAGGGCGGAAGATGCGGCGGGGTGGGGACGCTCACCACAGAACGTGGACAGCGACATCTTCTGGGGCGTCCAGAATGCAGAGCTAGTCTTCGACCCCCAAGACGTGCCATGGGCTCAGGCGATTTCGCAATTCAGTTTCACCGGCGACGGGCTCCGCGTGGGCGCCCCAGCGCATGGACGGATTACGAGTTCGAGGTGGACGTGCTACATGCAGCGGCGGCGAACTACGCGGGAGGACTCCGTGGGCGAGTCGACCTGGATACGGGCTCGAACTATGCGGTGTGGCTGTTTCCGTCGGACAGAGTTGTCAACCTGTATGGCAACGCCGGTTGGGACATCAACGTCGGTCGTGTGACTCTGGCCCAAGGCGCCTACGAGCCTGGGGCGGGCGGGTTCCATACCGTCAAGTTGACGTTTGACGGAATCGCTGTCCGGGCATTTTACGACGGGGAATTGCTCGTTGAAGTTGAGGATGAGGCCTACAAGCAGGGCACGGTGGCGCTGGATGGTCAAGACACGATCGTGCATTACGACAATGTCCGCATCCGTGGCGCCGGGATTCCGCGCCTGGATGTGCGTCCCGTGTCAGCCGTGGGCAAGTCGGCTCCCGTCTGGGGACAGCTGAAGATGGCTTATTAGTGGCGCCTCCTGGGAAGCCTGGGACTGCTCTGACAAGATGCGCCTGAGCGCCGCCGAGAGCTTCTCGGTATGCTGCCTCATCGCCTCTCACGGCCGCTGTCAGCGGGCAGAGGCACAGCGTTACCGCGCGCGGACCTGATCTGGCCCCACGTCGTCGCGAGCTTGTCGTTGGAATCCACAGCCAACGCCTCAACGCCAACGTCGCCGTCGGGAATCAGACGATGGCTCCCGTCCCACGACACGTCGTTGAACGGCCGGTTCCCGTCGAACGTCCAGAGCGCGACGGTGTGTCGGTCGGGTCGGAAGTGTCGTGGACGGCGGACATCAGGGCCATCGTAGCGGACGACGCTGGACACGCGAACCTCGTCGACGAGGCCGCGAAATCCAGAGATGCCCGTGCCGATCTGCGCAGGGAAGCCGTGTGGGCCGTCCCCGACCCGCGGTGTGCCGATGTATAGCAGGCCGTCTCCCTCAGGTAGCGTGAACGGGAACCATTCCTCGCCAACGGAGAGATCCGCCATGGGCTCGTGTACGAAGAAGGTAACGGGGGACGGCGGCCGCGGGTGGAACTGCATCGCCACGTTGAACCAGTCGCCAACAGGCGCGTTCAGGCCATCTTCAATGCTGCCGATCCAGTGCACGGAGCTCATTTCCCAGGGCCATTTCATGAGGTCGTCTGCGGTTTGGCTGCCCGCCCGCAGGCGCGTGCTGTGCCTCGTAAACGACAAGCTAGCGACGTTGTTGGGT
>NYZG01000301.1 GCA_002687025.1 Candidatus Poribacteria bacterium | reverse complement strand
GGAGCGGGTCGAGTTGGCGTACCGCGTCGCCGACGAAGAGAGCGCGTACTGACCGTTCCGCGGACACGACGTCGGAGTTACTGGTGAAGTCGTTTGCGCCCGGCGTGCTCGAGCGGCAGAGGATACCGATGTCGATCGTCCGCGCGGTCGGTCGGCTTGGCGAGATGAAGGGCAGGCACGCCCTCCACGGACACACGCGCGTCGACGCGCTACTCGCCCTCGCGGCCGAACGTCCCACGGCCCGGCCGCTGCCGCACGATGGCGTGCCAACGCCGGCGTACGTGAGCCAACTCCACGGCGACCTGTACGACGACGCGCAAGCTGGTGAGCGTTGGCGGGCCGGCGACGGCCCAACCGGCATGCTCGCGGCTGCAGTACAGTTTCGGCCGCCTGCCGCATCTCAGGTCGAGGAACTGGTGGCAGGGCTGTGCGCTGCGTACCGCGGCCGCGTCGGAGATGATCGCGCCGAGTTGCTGCTCATCGTGGGGGCGTTCGTTCTCGACTTCCTCTGCGTCTCGCCGTTCGACGACGGTTCCTTCCAGGCGGCGTGGCTCCTCGCGGATTCCCTGCTGCGCGATGCCGGCTACGACGTCACCCGCTACGTCGCGCTTGGGTCGGTGGTCGAGGAAACGCTGCCTGCCTGCGGGGTCGCGTTCGAAGCGTCGGCGAAGGGATGGGACGCCGCCTGGCACGATCTCACACCGTGGTGGGGGTACTTCCTGGCTACCCTCACGCGAGCCCACGAGGAACTTGAGGCGCGTCTGGAGGCGATGCCGCAAGGGCGCGTACTGAAGTCAGACGCGGTGCGGAAGGCCATCGAGGAACTGCCCGCGCCGTTCTCGATATCCGACCTGGAACACGCGTGCCCCGACGTGAGCAGGCCGCTCATTCGGCGGATGATGAACGAGCTGAAGGGGAGCCGCATACGGCTTCTGGGCAGAGGCCCGAGAGCGCGGTGGGAGCGCATGTGATACAGTGCCACTTAATGTGGTACGTACGGGCCCCACGAGTGCCCCTATAGGCCCTCGAACGCGGTTTATCACTGAGTCCGCCGGCCGGGCCGCTTCGTCGGAACGTCGCCACTGTCGCGACCGTATCACCCAGCAAACGCCCGGCCGTTGACGACGGTTCCAAGCGTACGCACAACGGCGACGAACCCGACACCTACGCCACGCCTGGGCGCCGGAGAAGTATCCCATGCGAGTGGTTCTGAGCCCTGTCCCGCGCGTTCCGTGGCGGGTGCAGCGCATCGACGCCGACGGCCGCTGGCAAGGCGTCGAGATACACGATCGCGGCCCCGGGATCGTGTCGTGCCTGCGCCGCGCCTACCTGATGATGGGCCACGACATCGCCTTCGAGCGCGTCAGCGCGGCGAGCGGCGAGGCGCTCCGGTTCACATGGCAGGAAGGTTGGGGACATGAGGCGGAGGCGATCGCCCCGCACGACGCGGCGGCCTCGGCGTGCGAGGCGCTGGGTTTCTCTCACGCGGCGTTGAGGGGTGGGTCTCACGGCGCGACCGTCACGGCGATCACCGAGAGCATCGACGCTGGCGTCCCCGCGCTTCTCGGGATGGACCGCGCTTGGGAACTCGTCGTTGGTTACGACTCGGAGCGACGTGAGCTCCTGTGTGATGTCTCCGGGTTCGAGCAGGCGAAAGTCGGCGAGGAGCTTCCCGCATATCGCTCCGAAGACGAACTGCGCGTCATACCGATGCCCGACGCCGACTGGCATGGCGCCACCTACGCGCCGGATCAGGTCGCGAGGAACCCCGCGTTCTTGCTGCGCGGCAGACCGGGCGCAAGCGACGACGACGAAATCCCACGGACGTTGCGCACGCTCCTGTCGGCATGTGAGCGCGCGCTCCTCGGGCGTATGAGCCCTGAACTTCGGCGGCAGTCGCGGCCCGACTTCCTCGGGCTGGGGGATACCGAGTTCGCCACGGGAACCGATGCGATCCGCGTCTGGGCCGATCATGTCGCAGAGCTTACCGAGGCGACGCACGACTTCGGCGTCATCCACGCCAACGACACGACCCTACGACTGCAGATAGAACGCGGACACGACGCGGCGAAGTACGTTGCGTGGGCCGCCGAGCACGCGCCCGACGCGATGCGCCCACATCTAGCCGCCGCGCACGGCCCGCTTGAGGCAGCGGCACTCGTCCCATTGCCCGTCTGCGCCTGGACGTGCGACCTGCACACGCACGACGACCTGCGCGACGCGATCCGCAAGGAGGCCGCGCTCGTGTACATCGTGGACGACGACAAGGGCCCCCTGCTTGGGGATCTCGAGCCCCGGAGCAGACGTTGCCCGTGGGGATACAGCGTCTTGCCCGAGGCGGAACAGTTCGCGACCGCGCGCGACGATGTCGTCCACGGGCTCCGGCGCATCGCCGACCTGCGCGACATCGCCGCTACGAGCCTGAGAGACGCACTCGACACGCAGCCGCACTGAGTCGCACTGGCAGCACGAGGGTAGACACATGCGAACGTCACGTAGCACGCCCGCCGTCGTGATGATGGCCGCGGCGCTGCTCTGCCCACTCGCGACGCGGGCCGAGAACGAGAGGACCAATACGATGACGCCACTGAGCACGGCGACCGTCAGCCACGAGGGGGACACGGCGCTGATCCAGGGGCTCCCGAAGTTCGGGTTCCCCGCCAAGATGAGCACGTACGTCGGCGCGCTGGAGGCGGCGCTGGCCGTCACGGAGCATCCGTACGACTACACGCACCTCATGGGCGTGTCCGGCCTGGCGTTCCGCACGCGAGCGTTCAGGGGCGCCTGGTGACCCTCCGGCGCAGTCGGGGAGTTCCCCGACGAACAGAAGGCCGTCTCCGAGGCCACCGGTTGGCAGTTTCGCCCGGCGGACACGCCGGACATGGACAACCCTCACCTGGAGCGATACGCGTCCGATGTCGTCGAGTCCATCGACGCAGGGCTGCCCGTCCCCGCGTACGTGGGCGGGTGGAACGTCGGCGTGATCTATGGCTATGAGGGTGATGGCAGCACGGCGCTCGCACGTGGCTACTTCGGTCGCGAAGACCCCCAGAGCGTGCCGCTGAAGGACATGCCGCCGTTCCTCGTCTTCCTCGCCGGGTACGACGACCCGCCGGCCGCGCGCGCAGTATTGCGGCGCACGCTGGAGGTCGCGACCAAGCACTGGCGCGAGGACGGCGGCGCTTGGGGCGAGACGAAGTACATGCACGGGAAGGCTGTGTACGACCGCTGGCTCGCAGCTCTGGACGATGTCGAGTCGATCCCTGAGGACGATCTTCCGGGGTTCCGGCACGTGAGCATGTGGACCTACGAGACGCTGTTCAACGCGCGAGAGGCGGCGGGCAAGTTCCTGCGCAGCCAAGCGCCGCTCCTCGACGGCGAAGCGCGGGACGCCCTCACCCGCGCGGCGGAGCTGTACGAGGAGGAACACGCCCTCCTCATGGAGTCCCTGGACCAGAAAGGCGCGCTCATGCACCGATTCGGCGGCGTCGAGGCCGACGGCTGGACGCGCGAGGGCTTGGCCCGAGAACGTGGCGTCCTTGCGCGCGCCGCGGAGTTGGAGGAGCAGGCGATCACCGCGATCGAGCAGGCGCTGGCGGCAATGGACCGCTAGCTCAGCCGCCGGAAAGGGGTAGGCGTGCGGACGCATCCGAACTACGGGCCGAGCCGCTTCGGCTACTACGCCCACCGCATGGGGGCGTGGATTCAGGCCCGTCACTACCGCGACATCTACCCCGACGCCCAGGACTGCATCACGCCGTTCATGTGGGGGTTTACCGTCTTCGATGGCGACCGACCGTTCGATGATGAGATTCTGGGTCTCATCGAGATGGAACGCGCCATCGGCGACGTCCCCGACTGGGCGATCGACATTGCCCTCCAAATCGACGCGCTCCCACACTGCGGTCAGGTGAACTTCCCCGAGCCGCTGTACGCAGTGTTCCGCGGGATCGGACGCGAGGAGCCCGACCCCGGCTACACGTTCTGCTTCGAGGCGAGTTCGGCGACCAAGGACGCCGTCGAGCAGCGTCTGCTGGCGCTGGACAGGTGGCTGGATGGCGCGACTGTGCAGGACTGGCGCCGCCGGTTCCCCGACGTCTCCGCCTTCGTCGAACACGCGTATTCCGCGCTGGGCGCGTCGACGGACTTGAAGCGCGTCGCCGTAGAGCGCATGGCCTGGCATCTCCGTTTCCTGAACGCGTCGTTCACGACCAACGACGGCGGCCTCCTGTCCATCGATATGAACGCGCCGAGACCATGGACGCCGGGCAGGCCGGAGACGGGCGAGCGTGAGGAGATCGAGCGTCGCTTGCGGGAAGCGGCCGAGGACACGGCGTTCGACGTAGATCGATTCATCTCGGAGTTCGATCACCCATGGCTCTGTCATCAGAGGCTGTTCGACCAGATCAACGCCACCCTCGCCCGCATCGGCCGTGAGGAGTCGGCGTACGACTGGGACGAGGCGGTCGAAGCCGCGAAGCCGACCGCGGAGGAGATGTGCCGCGTCTACGACGTCAGCATGGCCGGAATCACCGCGTGGGCGGAGGGCGATGAGCCCGACGGCGGCCTCCGCGACGCGCCCGAAGCGGACGCTATCCTGTCCGAGACGTGCGACCGACTCGGGCCGCCTACGGACGTGAAGCTGTGGCTGGCGTTGGCGTTGCGGAAGAAGATCGAGCGATTCCGCATCCAGGAGCCGGTCGGCGCGCTCGCCGTGTGACTACGCGCGGCGAGCGACGGCGATGATGTGCGTCCCGGCGTCGATCGCGCCGGGCTCGCGGCAGTAGTCGAGCTCCCACCGCAGGAACATCTCCCAGGCGTCGTGGTCGTCGCGGATGCGCGCCAACGCTTCGGCGTTCCCCACGGACAGACAGTTCGATGCAGACGCCGCCACGATCTCGCACCCGTGCCGCTGAAGCAGCGCGCGGAGTTCCGACCAGCGGAACATGTGCATGTGGTGCGTCGCGCGGACCTCGGGACCGATGTCGCCGCTGGCGGCCACGGCCTCCACGACATCGCGGCCCGAAGCGTCCATGACGTCGAAGATGCCGTCGAGATGCGTCTGCGACGAACCCACCAACGACATGACGCTCAGCAGCAGCGGGCCGCGCGGCTTCGTCACACGCAGCAGCTCGTCGATGGCATCGTCCAGACGGCTGCCCATGTAGCTCAGCGGGCCGCCGTAGCAGACCGTGGCATCGAACGCCGCCGTGTCGAATTGCGACAGGTCGGACACGTCCGCCTCGCGCCGCGCGACGACCGCGTCTTCGTGTCCCGCCGCTCCCACGCGCTCGCGGTTGAGTGCGAGTTGCACAGGGGAGATGTCCGCCACGGTCACCCGCGCGCCCAGACGCGCAAGCTCGATCGTGAACCGCCCGGGCCCCGCGCCGATGTCCAGCACATGGTCCGCAAGCTGGATGTGTTCGCGCAGGTAGTGCGTGTGGACGTGGAGCTTGGCCTCCTCGACCGGCGTGGCCGTGAGCCTATCCCACTCGCCGTCGGCGAGGCCGTCGTAGTAACCGCGTACTGCGTCGGGGTCGAAGACGTCAGGCATCGGCGTCTATCTGCGCGACCAATTCGCTGACCGCCGTGTCCAATTGGCTGTCCACGCCGCGCGCTGCTTCGCCAAGGGGTCTGTCCACATCGATGTCGACGGGTCGCGCCGCGCCTTCCAGATTCTCGCCGTCGAGGGTGCCTACGCGCATACGCGGCAGCCTGAAGGACGTGCCGTCTAGTAACTGCCAACCCCATGTCCATATCACAGCGCCGGCCGTCGGCTTGCCGACGATCGTGCCGAGCCCCAGCCTGCGGAACCCCTCGCTGAACATCTCCGTGTTGCTGCCGGAGTGCTCGTTGGTGATGAGGATCAGCGGCTTCTCGACGATGCGGTTCCCGGCGAGATTCGTGTCCGGCGCTTCGTAGTGTCCGCGTAGACTGGACAACGTGTATGCCTTGCGTGCTAGCACGTCCAATATGAACGGCGCGATGTGCCCGCCGCCGTTGAACCGGACATCGACGACGATGCCCTCGCGGCTGTGGCTTTCGGCGTCGAGGTCGGCGATGAGCCGCATGTACGCGGGGTACGACATCTGCGACACGTGCGCATATCCCAGCCGGCCGCCGCTCTTCTCATGGACGTACTCGGTGTTCGCGCGGACCCACCCTCGGTATCGCAGCTCCGAGTGCCTCCCGCCTGAGATGGGCTTCACGACGATCTCGCGGGCATCGTCCGCCGTCGTCTCGTCGCCGAGGGCAAGCGTCACGCGCCGGCCGGACAGACGCTGTAGTCGCTGCGACAGGCTCGGGCCGTCTCCGAGGTCGTTCCCGTCCACAGCGAGCAGGTACTCGCCGACCCGGGCGGGTTCCTCGTCGAAGGTCACGGGCGAGTCCGGCAAGACCGACGTGATGCGGTAGCGCCCGTGCTGCTCCAACTCGGCGCGGTCGAACTCCAGCCCGAGGAATGCGTCCGGGGCGCCGCTGCCGCCGCCTCCCGCGCCGAGATGGGAGGCGTTCAGTTCGCCGACCATGAGGTTGAGCAGCTCGCGGAACTCGTCACCCGTGCGGGCGCCCTCGACTCGTGCGCGGAACGTCTCACGCGCGGCGTCCCAGTCACAGCCGTGGAACTCCGCGTCGTAGAAGTTCTCGTTCATGAACCTCCACGCTTCGTCGAACGCCTGCATCTTCTCGGCGTGGAAGTCGATCTCGACCTCCGCGCGGACGTTGAGCGTCTTCGGGTCGCCGTCGCGTCCTCCCGCCTCGTCCATGCCGGACGAGTGGATGCGGCCAGACTCGAGGAAGTAGAATCGCTTGCCGTCCTTCACGAACCGGACGGCGCCCTTGCCCCCTGCGGAGGAGGTGAGTTGCTTGGGCGGCTCTCGGTCTTTGCCCTCCTCCAGCGACAGGCTCCATAGGTTCGTCTGGCCGGTATGGGACGCGCGGTAGACCAGCGTCTTCGAGTCGGGCCGGATGCGCATGGCGGACGCCCCGGCCTTGGGATCGGTGAGGAAGCGCACGCGGTGCTTTATGCCGTCCGTGTCGATCCGAACAGGCTCAGGCTCCGCCTCTTCGTCGTCCTTCTGTTCCTCGTCGCCGCTGGCGCCGTCGGATGTCTCGTCGTCCTCGGTCTCCGCGGCCGCGTCGCCGGATTCGGGGTGGTCGGGCGTTCGCTCGTCCTCGTCCTTCTCGTCTTCCTCGAACAGCTTGTGGAAGTCGTCCTCGGTAAACACGGGCGCGATGGGGACCAGGTCCACGCGGGCGATGAGGCTTTCCTCGCGGTACTGCCCGGTGCCGAAGACGAGGAACTTCCCGTCCGGCGACCAGAGCGGGCCGCCGCACGAGATGTTGCTGAGGAAGGTCACCTGACGCGACTCGCGCTCGTCGACGTTCTGCACGTGCACGTTGTCGAAGAAGTTGGCGTCGGTGGCGACATACGCGACCCACTGACTGTCGGGGGACCAGACGAAGTCCGTCGGCGTCACGACCCCGGTGAACCGCTCGTTCACGATGAACGGCCGCTCCGTCCACTCCTCGGCGTCCATCAGCCGGATGTCCGTCTTCCCTACGGTGTACGCTAGCCACTTTCCGTCGGGCGAGAAGGTGGGCGCCGCCTTGCCCTCGGCCGAGTCCGTGAGCTGTCGCTCCTCGCGCAGCTTGAAGTCGTAGAGGAACACCTCGTTGTGTCCGGTTCGGTCGGACACGTAGACGACGTGTTCGCTGTCAGGGTGCCACAAGAGCTGGCTTTCCCTCGCGTGGGTGTCGGTGATGCGGAACGAATCGCCGCCCTTTTTCACCTTGTCGCCCTTGTCGGCGAGGTCTGCGAACACCTCGCCATGCACGACGAAGGCGACCTTCTCCCCGTCCGCGGACAGGTCGAACTCAGAGAGTCGATCGGTGAACGTCTCGTGGCGGACGGGCGTGGACTTCTCGTCGGCGTGGAGGCGGGTGTCCACAGGTTCGGCGGCGCCGTCGGCGACGTTGAGCCGCCACAGTCGGAAATCGCGCTCGAAGGCGATCCACCGTCCGTCCGCCGAGATGGAGGGGTTCGTAACCCGCCCCTCGGTGAATTCCGTGACCGGCGTCGCGTCGTCGTCGCCGTCGAGCGACATTTGCCAGATGTTCTCCTCGCCGCCTCGGTCGGAGACGTAGAGTGTCGTCTCGCCGTCCTCGCCCCACATCGGTCGCGTGTTGAGGCCGAGATACGCGGTGAGACGCCGGTAGTCGTCGGCGTCGGCTGCTTCCGCCATTACCCAGATGTCCGAGTGCCCCGCCGGGTTGTGGCCATGTCGCCACCACTGCTGCCCATTGTTGTTGAACGCGACCCGGGCGCCGTCCGGTGAGACGGCGACGTTGTAGTGCGACTCCATCGGGTCGTGGGCGACGCGGATGGGCGGGCCGCCCGCGGCGGCGATCTTGTAGATGCCGCCGCCTATGCCCGTGTAGTGCGACCCGAAGTAGAGCCATGCGCCGTCCGGCGACCACGAGAGCGGCGGCGACGCGCCACCGTGGTACGTGACGCGACGGGGAGCGGCGTCGCCGTTCAGGGACGCGACGTAGATGTTCCCGCCGCCAGTCCTACCGGAGAAGAACGCGAGGGATTCACCGTCGGGCGAGAACGCCGGGCTGTAGTCCTCGCTCGGATGCGATGTGATCCGCAACGCCGTGCCGCCTTCCGCGGGCGCGACCCACACGTCGCCCGCGTGCGCGAAGGCGATTTCCGACGCGTCGGGCGAGAGAGCCGGGCGGCGCAACATCGCCGTCGACCCGTCGATGCCTGCCATGGCGTACTCCTACTCTATCCCAGCGAGATGACGGCGCCGCCCTCTTCAATCGACCGGTAGGCCGCGCGGGCCACCTCGACAATGGCGCGCCCGTCCGCGGCCGTAATGGCCGTGTCCGTGTCGTCCAGTATCGCATCGACGAAGGCGCGAATCTCCGCCTTCACGGGCGTCTCGAAGTCGAGATCGCCGATCGCGATCTCCTCGCGCTCGCCGTCGAAGCGCTTCGTGTCGATGGTCGCGCCGCCTCCCCAGAACGCGGGGAAGTCGATGGACCCCTCGGTGCAATCGACGCGGCCGCCGTAGCCGCCGATCGCGCTGGCGTTCCCGGACTGGAGGAAGCCGACCGCGCCGCTTGTGAACTGCAGCGAAACCAGCGTCACGTCGGGGTAATCGTGGCGCGTCTGCACGTAAGTTCCGCCGATGGCGGACACGTTCGCGACATCGCCGCACACGTAGCGCATGAAGTCGATCTCGTGGGCGTTGACCTCCATGAGCGTGCCACCGGACTCGGCGAGCTTGTAGCGCCAGTTGGGGTGACTGTCACCCCACCCGCCGCCGATGCGCCACACGATCATCGTCGTGGGCGTTCCATAGGCGCCACTCGCCACGAGCTCGCGCACCTTTCCGTGCGTGCCGTGGTATCGGCACACGTGTCCGATCTGGAACTTCACGCCCGCTTCCGTCACGGCCTGAGTCATGGCGTCGCAGTCCGCGACGGTGGGCGCCATCGGCTTCTCGCAGAAGACGTGCTTGCCCGCGTCGGCGGCGGCCTCGGTCATCTGGCGATGCATGAAGGGCGGCGACGCGATCAGGACGGCGTCGATGTCGTCTCGCGCGAGCAGGGCGCCGTAGTCGAGATAGTACGTGGACTTGACCTGCTCGGCCAGCGTCCTCGCCCGCTTCTCGTCTAGGTCGCTGACGACGGCGACGTTGGCATGCTCCAGCTTCTGCGCGTTCCGGGCGAGGTCGCTGCCCATCCCGCCGCACCCGATCACGCCTAGTGTGACGCTTGCCATAGGGTCCAATTCTCCGGCGTGGTGAGCCGTGGTTCTGTGTACATGGTGAGGGCTCGGTCAGTGTCGCAGATTGCCGCGTCGGAATCCAGAGGCGCGTGGTGTCACGCGTCCCATATCGTGGCGGCGATGTGCCGCTCGCCGTCGGGGGTGTCGTGCCAGTAGTAGATGGTGACGATGCCGCCGTCAGCCCGCTGAACCGTACGCGGATAGCCGATGTCGTGTCCCCCGCCGTTGTCGCGAAGCACGATCTCGTCGCCCCAGGTGGCGCCCTCGTCGGGGCTTAGGCGCGCGCACATTCGGTAGGGGGCGTCGCGGAAGCCGTACGTCAGGCACAGGCGGCCGTCGCGCAGATGCGTGAGCGTTGGGGGGTTGCCGCCGACACCGGTGTTCGGCGCGGGGCGATTCACGTAGCCCCAGGACAAGCCGTCGTCGTCGCTGCGGTACAGGTCGATCCAGTTCGTGGCGTCGCGGAAGTCGGTCGCCTCGCCTCGGCATCGCACCGCGACCACCGTGGACCGGTCGGATAGGCGTACGCTGGCCGGCATGATCGAGAACCCGTCCGGCTCGGGGCCGATCCACGACCGGAAGTCGAACGTCCTCCCGGCATCCTCCGTCCGCGCGACGAACACCCACCCTTCGCCGCCGTCCGGCTTGGCGGCCGTTAGATAGAGGGTGCATTCGTCGGCGCCGGAGACCTGGTAGTCGGTGCGCGCCGCGATGCCCGTCTGCCCGAAGTCCGGCAATGCGTACGGCCCGTCCCACGACCTGCACCGGTCGGTCGACGCGTAGAACCACGACACTGCCCCCGCGCGGAGGCCGTTCCGGGCGGCCATCAGAGCGAAGTCGTGATGCGCGAAGTCGATGCGGCCCGGCTCCTCCGGGATCGCGACGGGTTCGTCCGCGCCGATTTTCAGCTCCGGCGCCATGTGCTCGTCGGCCGACATGCCCTTGTCGCCGGGAGCGCGTGCGGGCGTCGGGTTCACGTGCCACGTCTCGCCGCCGTCGAGACTGCGCGCCTGCATCCCCACGAACGGGCGCGTGCGGTCGCGGGTGTGGAATCCGGCGTCCGAGTCGTGGTGGCCGTAGGTGAAGCCGACGACGATCTCATTGCCCCAGTTCCATATGCCGTAGTTCGCCGGCCAGCCGGCATATCGCCCCGGTTCGCGGCATATCGTGATGTGCCTCAAGCGGGTGCTCCTCATCTCGTCGTCGTCGGCCACGGGTCGCCCCGCCCGTCGCCGGTCGTGAAGTCGCCGTATAACTCGCCGCCCCCGTGCTCCATGCCCATGCGGGTCGCGCGTCCGTCCTCGCGGGAGATGACGACGATCAGACCGCGCGTCTCCTCCGTCGCCACGACGAAACGCGGGTCGTTCGAGGACCACCGGTGGTTGTCGAACTTGCCCGCATACCGCCACTGGACCACGCGCGCGTAGCCGCCGGGACGGATTGCGTTCAGGTGGACCTCGCGATGACTGCCCTGCAACGCGGTTATGCTGCGCGCGTCGGGCGACAGACTGCAAGAGCACCCGCCGCCGATGTGTCCGTCCCTGCCATCCGACGTCTTCCAGTTCCGGTTAGCGACGTAGGACCACACGCCGTCGTCGGCGCGCTTGACGTCTGTCTCCGTCCCGCCCAATCCGAGGCCGTCGAGGACGGGGACGCGCTCGCGTCGGCCGTCGAGCGCGACCTTGTGCCACCCGCGCTTGCCCGAGCCATCGCGTAGCACGACAAGCAGCGTCCGGTCGTCGAACCAGTGCACGCCCGCGGATGTGTCCACGTCCCGTATGAGCGTGCGCGTCTCCGTATCGCCGCGGCGCATGCGTCCTCGCACCGTGTCACCATCGAGCCACACGAGCTTGGACGAGTCCGGCGAGAACTCGGGCTTTCTGCCCGCGCCGAGAGTCTCGGTCTCGCCGGTGGACAGCTCGGTGAGGCGGACCGCGCCCTCTGCCTGGTACGCGAGCGCGCCGTCGCCGCACAGGCCGCGCAACCACGCGAGGTCGTCCGGTACCTCGTCCGACGCCGGGCTCCGAGTCGGGGTCCGAGCGGCAGCGGCTGGGGCGTCCCCGACCGCCGTGAGTATCTCGATTCCCGCCTCGAACACGTCGACGCCGCGGTCCTGTTTGCACTCGATCTGCATGCCGTTGCCATCTGCCACCTCGACGTAGGCGTCGATAGTCAAAGCACGCCACGTCGCGCCGGCGGCGGCGCTGATATTCAGATTGTCGATGACACGCGCGCCCTCGGCGATGTAATCCATCGCGCGCCGGTAGCTTGTGTGGCCGTCGGTGAAGTGGAACCGCACCGTGTATGCGCCGTTCGGTAGCTCCGGGAAGTCGTAACGATGCTCCTGATGGCGGACGGTGTGGTACACCTCCTGCGGCGCGGGATTGGCGGCTTTGGACAGGTCGTGGCGCTTGTCGAACGGGTAAGAAGCCCCGCCACGGGCGTATTCGCGGTCGCTTGCCCAGTACCCGTCCGTTCCTCGCCGCCCGATGTCCGGCCCGCCGGCGTTTATCCGCAGCAGCGTTCTGGGGAGTTCGTCGACCGACCGGCCGACATCGTAGAACACCGGTGGGTTCGACTCGTCCAGGTAGTTCTCGATCCACTCCGAGCCGAGTTGAGGGTGAGATTCCCACGGCTCGATCGTGAGTCGGTACGACCGGCCGGGGTGACGGCGTTCTGGGATCGCGGCGCGGTCAAGCACGGCCCAATGCGCGACTACGATGCGGCCGTCATCCACGCCGCCGCTTACGGCGCGGGTCACCGCGTACAGATGCTCGACCAGTGCGCGCCGATACGTCCCAAGGCGCTTCGGGTCGGGGCGTGACGCCGCCTCCACGAGCGTGGCCTCGACGACAGTCCTCGGCGGAGCGACGCGATCTTCCAACCGCGCGGCATAGCTTCCGTAGTGCTCGCGGGCCTCCCGCTCAGGGACGAATTGCGAGTATATGGCGACGCCCTCCAGGCTGCCCGCCCAGTCGCGCTGCCCGCCCACTTCGTCACCGAACACCAACTGCTGCGGCCCCCAATTCGAGAAGTCGCCCCAGTCCTCGTCGGACGCGAACACCCGCTCCCCGTCGCGGTACGCGCGCAGACGGCCGGGCCGACAGCTCACGAGCACGTGCTGCGGGACGCCGACTCGGACATCGCACAGCGTGAACTCCGGGTTCGTTCCGTTGCCGCCGGTGCGAGGCGTGCGCACGCGCAGTACGAGCCTGTCGCCCGACTGCCCGAGTGTGAAGTTGCGCGCGCCGGTGTCGGACGAGAACGTGACGATGCGCGCGGGGCCGGTTTGGTTGAGCGTGTCCGGCGCGATCACAGCCTCGACCGTGAGTTCGTTCGAGCGGCGGCACGCGTCGAGGAGGGCGCCATCCACGTCGGATGGCCGGAAGGAGCCGCCCGCGAGCTGCAGTTCGTAGTGTGGGCCGTAAATCGCACGGCCGTGCAGGAGCCCGGTGTACTGCCGCGTTTCGCCGGTTCCGGGGTCGCGGGCCTCGTTCAGGGATCGGCCGTTCTCCCACAGGAACGCGATCCCATCGCGAGACGGCGGCCAGGCGTCGTCCGTCGCCCCGTGGGCCCCGACGGTGAGAAGTGCCCCGGCCATGATGAGGAGAGCCGATCGCACGGTATTCATCACGCGACTCCTTAATGGCTGGTGTGTGGCCGCTGTCGGCTACAACTGGTTGTGCCACAGGCTCCGACGCCGCATCAACCGAGAGGGCGTCTGTTAACGCGCGCTTCATCCGAGCGCAACGAACCGGGCGGAAGCGCCATGCCGGCGCCACACCCGGGCGGACGGCCTACGAAGGGATCGGCAAGGACTATGGCGACGGGCCAACGCGCCGATAGCGTGCGCCATGGTCGCGGCAGCGCTATTCTCACGGGCCGGGCCAATTGGAGGATGCCGCATGTGGACATGTCGGGTCGGGATAGCGGGCGCGTCGCTGGTGGTCGCGCTCACGTTCGTAGCCTGCTCGCGCGTGACGTCGGAACGGCCGGCCACAGAGCCACCGGCAGAAGTCTCGACGGACGACATGCTCGTAGGCATCGCCACCGCGCTGGCCGGCGGGGATGTGATCGAGGCCACGCGGCTGGCGGATATCGTCGAGGCACGGGAAAACACCGAGAAGCAGACGCAGATGCTCCGTCTGTTGTCCACGCGCTTCGGCGACTCCGACCCCACCACGGTGGCGGCCGCGCCCACGGCTGCCAAGCCTGCGCCCACGGACGCCTGGGGCGTATCCATTGTCCGGGTGCGGCGAACCGTCCCGGACAGCCAGATCGACACGGCCGGCTACGATGCCCTCCCGTTCTTCCACGGCTACCGCGAGGCCGCGTCGTGCTGCCAGTACGCGCTGTTCGACCTCGGCGAGCTGACGGTGACGCCGACCGACGAGCCGCCTCCAGTGGACGAGGGCGACGACGCAGGCGACCGCGTGATAGTGTTCGATTTCGGCGAATTCCTGCGCCGCACGGGCATCGATGATCGGCGACGCGTGTACCAGGGCGAAACGCGCGTCGCTGACGGCCGCCTGTGGCACGTGTATGAGGACGTCACCGGCGGCGTCCTCACCGGCGCGACGGAACGCATGGGCGACGCCATCCGCACCACCCTCCAACGCCACGGCGAGTAAGCCGCCGACCGACTGGCTCGGCGCATGTCGCGCTCACGGCACTCTCTCACAACGGTGTGGCAAGGCGTGTGGTTCATGCGTCTTCCTAGTGGAGAGCCATGACGTCCGAGCTGAGCGATCGGCGGCTTGTCCGCAGATGCGTAGACGGCGACCGGGATGCCTTCGCGGAACTCGCGCGCAGGTACGAGGGACGCGTCTACGCGATCGCCTACGCGCGGACGCTCGATTCCGTGGCGTCACAGGACGTCACCCAGGATGCGCTGCTCACGGCGTACGTGAAGCTGCGCAGCCTCCGTGAACCGGATCGATTCGGCGCGTGGATCTCGCGCATCGCGTTCTCGCGCAGCCAGGACCACCTGCGCCACGCGCGCTGGGAGACGCCCGTGGATCACCGCGACGCCATGAAGGACGAACCCGCGTCGTCGATTCCGCAGGAGGAATCCGGCCGACGGGAGGACATCGCGGGGTTGACACGCGACGCGCTACGCGCCCTACCCGAGATGCTGCGCGTGCCGGTCGTCATGCGTCACATGGACGGGGCATCGATCCCCGAGATCGCGGAAAGCCTGGCCATCAGCCCAAAGAACGCGCGCAGACGGCTGGAACGCGGGATGGCGGCCCTGCGGCGGTACTTCGAGCGGAGCGGCAAGGCGGCGCTGGCGGAGGATGTCCTCGCGTCGCACGGACTGGCGTTCCCCGTGAGCGCCGACCTCGTCGGCAGGCTGATGGGCAGCGTGTCCACGCGCGAGATGCACGCCGGGCCGTCGGTGACGGACAGATCGCTGGTATTCCGCTGCCTGACCGCTGGCTTTGCCGGAACATGCGCGCTCGTCGTCATGTTGTCTGGCCTGGAAATCGTGTCCGCGAACGCGCGCGACTCGCAGGCGGCGCCCGTGGCGATGCCAGTGGCCCTCCTCGGCCAGGCTGCGTCGATCGTAGGCGTCACCGCCCGCCTCGACGCGTCCGTGCCCTTTCCCGCTGGCATGAGAGTGCTCGTCGACGAGACGTTCGACGGACTGACACCTGGGCAACCGGTCCCTGGGTGGACTGCGGGGGTGTACGCGCAAGTGGACGACGTGGCGCCCGGCGGGGGCTCCGGCGCGGCGCTGGTGAACACGAACATCCCGTCGGCGTATTACCGCTTCCCGCTGACACGAGGGCGTCTCACCGTCGACGTGTGGGTGAAGCCCCGCGTCGGCGATACGGCGAACTGCAATCTGCGGGTGGGTAACCACCTGGCCGGATGGAAGGCATCCGACACATCGGTCCAGCAGTCGCGCCCGGCCGACGGCGAGGCGGTCACCGCTGTGTGTCTCGCGATGAAGACGGACGCGGACATCTGGTTCTATTACCGCGACCACAAGGACGGTGGGCCGATGATCGCACACCCCTTCGCACGGTACGCCGGCGAGTGGCGCCGCATACAGGCGACATACGACACGACTACGAACACGTACGACCTGGACGTGGACGGCCGCGCTGTCGCCCGCGAGGTTCCTACGACCGTCGACCTGTCAGCGGGAATCTCGTGGGTCGGGATAAGTAGTGGCAGGTGGCATCGTGAAGCTGACGAGGCCGCCTACATCGACGACTTGCGCGTCTACGTCGAGCCGCCGCTGGGTGCTGGCAGGGGCTAGCGGCCGCAGCGGGGATCGCAGACACGCGCCCCGTAAGCGCGGGGCGGATACCGACGCGAGTGGGCCTGTGACGTCGCGTGCGCGCCAGTTGCCCACGCGGCGCGATCACGCCGCCGCTAATCTCAAGAATGTCGCGCACCCTATGTATAGATACCGTGCTGAGTCGGCATGGGACGCTGGTGCGCAACGCCACCGGGAAGGCTGGGCCATGTCAAAGCTCCCTTCGATACGCCGCGCACTTGCCACCCTCGTGTACGCCGCCATCCTGTTGGCGTGTCTCCCGTCCGCCCGCGCCATACAGTGGGATCCGCAAACAGCGCTTGCGGGCCACGGCCCGGACGTAGCCGTCAGCGCGAACGCGCTCCACGTCGTGCGGTCGGATGCGAACTCCCCCGCGTTAGGCCACGTCATCTACACCCGCTCCACAGACGGTGGGGCCATGTGGACAGGCGAATACACCATGCCGGCATCGCCCGTTGCCCGCTACGGGTCGGCACGCGTCTCCGCCGATGGCGGTCTCGTGGCGGTGGCCTGGACTGAAGACGTCGCGGGCTCGGGCGAGCAGCGGGTCGCGTACTCCCAGGACGAAGGACTCACGTGGTCGGCCACCACATCTCTCGGAGAGGGCGAGCACACGCACAGCATCGCCGTGTCCGGGAGCGCGATCGTCGCGATGTACGCCGTCAGCGGCGGCGCGTGGCCGTATTCGACACGAGTGTCGCACGATGGAGGGCTGACCTGGGAACAGGCGCGCCCGGTGACCGGAATCAGCGGAGTGACCGGGGACGTCGCGATTTCCGGCTCGGCCATGATCGCCCTGGGCGGCGTGGGTGTCGGCATGGCGGCGGCCAGTTCCGCCGACTGGGGAGCAACGTGGGACACGCCGGTCACACTCGGCACGTATACGAACGGGGAAGCCCTACAGCTTTCTGCATACGGCTGCGTCGTCCTCGCGGCGTGGGCGCAAAACGACAACACCGAGCGGTACGCCGCGCGGTCGGACGATTCCGGCGTTACGTGGGAGACGGCGGTCGACGTGTCCGCAGGCGCACCGGGCATCAACCACGGCGGCGGAGTTGACGTACACGGCAACTTCGCGCTGTCCACTTGGCGACATGACGGCGCCTTCTATTGGTCGGAATCCGACGATGGGGGTGATACGTGGGGCGCAGCGCAGCCGGGACCAACAGTTGCGGGCGTCGGCGCCGTGGCAGTGGACGCCTCATACGCCTACGCGCTGAACACGGACAGTCCCTCCGGCAGTCTCTGGGTCACCCGTGCCGCGGCGCCGGCGCTTCCGTCCATCCGCGTCACGGGCCCTACGCCGCTGACGGTGTTCCCGGAAGCGACGACCTCCGTGGCCCTGGCCGTCGACCTCGTGAATCACGCCGCGCCCGCCTACTGGGCCTGGAGCCTGTCCCCGTTCCCAGATTCCGGGCCGGCAGGCGGCACGCTCGTGACATCGGGAGCAGCGACTACCGTCACAGGACTCACCGACGGCGCCACGTACACCGTCTACGTAGCCCTGGTCGACGAGGGTGGCGTTCTTCTCGATCCATCGGCGACGCACTGCGAGACTTTCTCTATTGCCGGTGTGCCGCCCGCGCCCGCCGTCACGATCGTCGAGCCTGCGGCAGACCAGGCGCTGGCGGCCGGCGTGACGAGTACGCCACTCACCGTCACGATCACGGACTACCCCGCGCCGGGGCACTGGCACTGGCACTGGCAGCTCGACACGCCCTTCCACGACACGGGAGTCGCTGGCGGCAATCACGTCGATCCAGGCGTGCTGACCGACACGATCGCCGGTCTCTCAGACGGAACGGCGTACTCGGTATACGTCGCTCTCGTCGACGGCAGTGAGAACCTGCTGAGTCCATCCGTGACAGCAAGCGCGCCCTTCTCGGTGACCGACGCCGGGCCGCTCGCGGACGCGGTGACGGTCGTCGATGCTCAGGGAGCCGCCGGTCAGGCCGTGCAGGTGCAGATACAGCTGTACGATCTCGCACCGGAAGACGAGCTGTCCGGCGTCTTTCTGTCGCTGGCATACGACCCCGCGCTCCTGACGCCGACCGATGACGGGGCGGGCGCCGTGACCGCAGCATCCACCGGCGACATAGTGCCCGAGGAGTGGACAATCGAGCAGAACGTGCCTGCTCCTGGCGCGCTCAACGTCTCGATGGCGGGCGACCTCGGCAGCGCGCCCATCACGACAGGTGGCATCCTCCTCAATGTGGACTTCGTCGTGGACGTGGACGCCGCGGCCTCCGCCACGAGCCCTCTGACACTGACCGCGCTCGAACTGAACGAGGGGCTGATATCGTCGACGCCCGTGCATGGCACGTTCACTGTCCTGGACCTCCTGTACGGAGACGTGACCGGCAACGGCAAGGCCGGCGCGTATGACGCGGCGTGGATCCTACACTTCGCCGTTGACTTCGCGCTCGACCCGGCGCCGCCTGTGGTTGAGTTCCCCGTCGAGACGGCGACGCCCGTATGGGCATCCGAGCCGCTTCTGCCAGAACAGGCGTGGGAGGTCGCCGATGTGGACGACAGTGGGGCGCCGCAGGCGCAGCCGGCGGACATAATGGCAATGGACGCTTCGATGGTCCTCCAGCATGAGGTGGGGCTCACCACCGCCTTCCCGGCGGAGAGCGGCGGCCCCGCCGCGCCCGCTCAACTCGCGTCCGTGGCCGGGCACGTTCTCCGCGGCGAGTCCACATCGGAGCGGCCCGGCGGGCGGATCGCCGTGTCGCTGGATGTTTCCGCGGCGGCAGACCTGGTCGCCGGCGAGGTCGTCCTCGACTTCGACGCGTCGCTGGTGACGCCGGTTGACACATCGCTGGCGACGACCCGCACGCGCGGGGCGTCGCGGCCGCTCATTGTCCAGCGCGCGCGTGGGGGACGGATTGCCACCGCCTTCGCGTCGGCCCGGCCGCTAGACGCATCCGACGCCGTTCTCGAAGTCACGTTCGAGGCGTCGCGGAATGTCGCCCACGCGACGGAGAGCGCCATCAGGGCGTCTCATCTGCGGCTCAACGCGTCGCGCGTTGAGACGGACTTCGCGTTCCCGTTCCGCATAGAGCCGTTCGCCAACCGACTGATGGCGAACTACCCGAATCCGTTCAACCCCGAGACGTGGATACCGTTCGAACTCGCGGCGGACGCGCACGTGACGGTCGGCATCTACGACCTCGCGGGACATCGCGTGCGGGCCCTGGACCTGGGCATGCGTCCGATGGGCGAGCACACAAGCCGCGAGGACGCGGCGCATTGGGACGGTCGCAACGCACACGGCGAGCACGTCGCCAGCGGCGTCTACGTCTACGAACTGACCGCGGGCGAGTATCGCGCCGTGCGCCGCATGATCGTGCGGAAGTAGGCGCGGATCAGCCAGACTCGTTCCACCAGATGTCGACGTGCCGTTCCGGCTGATAGGGCTTCCCGACGATGTCGGGGAGCCCGTTCCCGTTGAGATCGATGCACTTCGCCTCGTGGACCGGCACGCCCCGCTGTATAACCACGGGCTCGAAGTCCCCGGCGCCCTGATTCTCGAATATCACCATCTCCGGGTCGTCGTTTCGCCCGAGACCCATTTCGCCGACGAAGATGTCGAGCAGGCCGTTCCCGGTGAAGTCGGCCACTTCCAGGCTGTGGGCGTGGAACAGGTCGTCTCTGAGGACGCGCGGTGTCCAGTCTGGGGCCTTGCAGATGCCCAGCCGGCCGGGGTGGGTCTCGGCCTCGCTCAGGACAGTCTCCAACCCGCCGTCGCCATCCAGATCGCCCGTGGCCACGCGCGTCATCGACCAATCCGGCGCAAAGTCGTTGCGGGTCCACGTCCCGTCGCCGTTCGGCTTGAAGATGGTCGGGCCGGCGAGGACCTCCGTCACGCCGTCGCCGTCGATGTCCACGATCGCGAGACCTTCGACGCGCGGCATGTCGTCCGCGAGGACGTGGCAGCAACTCACCGGCCACGGCGACACGTTGGGATCGTCGGGGATGTCGTAGTACGCGATGACCCCGGTATTCTGCGACGCGATGAGGATTTCCGGCTTACCGTCGCCGTCCACATCGCCGACGACTTGGTCGTGATACCGCTCGAAGCGATCCTCGATGACCCGCCACGTCCACGGATGCGATAGGTCCGAGGGGTTCTCGACCCAGTACAGGTGCTTCCCGCGCCCCTCCTGCCCGATGATGATGTCCGGTCGCCCGTTGCCGTTCACGTCGAGGATCGCGCCACCTGCTTCCAGCGGCGGCGTCAGCGCGATGGGATGGCGCTCCCACGTCGGATTCTCGTACCACCAGAGGGTGAGGTCTCCCCGCTTGCTGCCGATGATGATGTCCGGCCTGCCGTTGCCGTTCACGTCGGCGAAGAGGGTGATGTCGATCTCGCTGCCCGGCGGGTCGGCGTCGATGATCTCCCGCCGGAACTTCAGGCTACTCGCCACGGGGTTTCTCCTCGGTGGGCCCATCGTCGTCGAGGTGGGCGTGGACGAGTATAGCACGGCCCCCGGGCACGCCGTGCCGGCCGTTGACCGGGGCGGCCTTCCGTGCGGTAATAGACGCGGCGCCGGCCCCTCGCGGTCGGTGAGGGAACCGGCCGAGGTATCGAGCATGACCAACCGCTCGATCCGCGCGCCGGACACAGCTGAATGAGATAAGGAGTCCTATGAGACGGATGGCGATTACGCTGGGCGCCGCGCTCGTCACGGGCGTCCTGGTTGCGCACATCACACACGCGCAGACGGACGGCCTTCTCCTCTACATGCCGTTCGACGACGGCGGCGGCGATGTGGCCACGAACACAGCCGGCGACGACGGCACACTCGTCGAGTCACCCGCCTGGGTGGCCGGGAAGGTCGGCGGGGCACTGGAATTCAACGGCACGACGAACTACGTCGAGATACCCATCGACATCAGTTCGCAGGCCCCCGGCAACGGCGGCCAACTGTCCATAGCCGCGTGGGTCAACGTCCTTGCGACCGCGACGGATGGACATGGCCAGACCCGGCAACCCATCGTCATGAAGGGCGGCGACAGCGAGTGGGAATACGCGCTGTACATCTACGATGACTTCGGCGCCGGCATGTCCGTGTGGGACTGTGGCGGCTCCGGCGTGTCCGAGCCGAGCGCGCCCTCGACCGTGCCACAAGGCGAGTGGCATCACGTAGCAGGCACGTTCGACATCGGCGACGGCGTGCGCGTGTACGTGGATGCCGTGGAAGTCGCCGCGGCCGGCGTGGGCGGCAACGAGCCGTGCGATGGCACGACGCTCCCGAGAGTCGGCTCGCGCGTCGACGGCCAGTTCCTCAATGCCATCGTGGACGAGGTGGCGATGTGGGACCGCGTGCTGTCGGAGGCCGAAATCCAGGAGAACATGGACGGCGCCCTTGGAACACCGGTCGAGCCGCAGGGGAAGCTGGCGACATCCTGGGGCCTGGTGAAGCGCGCGTATTGACGTAGCCGTCCGACTTACCCAACAGCCGGGCCGCGCCGACCGTGTCGGGGCCCGGCGCCGCCCGGTCGTCCCGGCCCAAAATGTCCCAGCACTGTGCGAACGGCCTACGCGTACCCCACGCCGACGATGAACCGCCGGGAGTGTGGCGTGAGCTGGAGCGGCGAGATCAGCCGCGCACCATCGTCAGGCACATCTTGAACCGCGACACCGCTTGCACGGCGTGCGGGACGTCCGCAGGCATGATTATCATCTCGCCCGCGCTCAACCGCGACGCCACGCTGTCGATGATGATGTCGACCTCGCCGTCTAGCACGTGCACGAGGGCGTCGTAGGGCGCCGAGTGCTCGCTCAGTTCCTCGCCCTCGTCGAACGCGAAGAACGTCACCGACCCGGCGGCGTTCTTGATGACTGTCCGACTGACGACGCCGCTGTCCTGATACTCGACGGCGTCGGCCGCGACGAACGCTTCGGCCCTGGTTACATCGCTCATGTCGCGTCCTTCTCTGTGCTATCCTCGGCGTCTTCGGCTCCCGTTAGAAGATAGCGCGCTTCTTCGGATGTCGACATGAGTTCTTCGAACGTTCCTTGCGCTTCGATGCGGCCTTCGTCCATAACGATGATGTGATCCGCTCGCCGCAATACGGACGGCCGGTGCGATACGACCAGATATGTGGCGACGCGCTCGCCGAACACGCGCTCCCACAGGACACGCTCAGTCTCGACATCGAGCGCGCTGGAGAGGTCGTCGAAGACGAGTAGGTCGACATCGCGCGCGAACATCCGGGCTGCGGAGGACCGCTGCAGTTGGCCGCCGGACAGCTTGACGCCGCGGGGGCCGACGACCGTGTTGAGTCCGTCCTCGATTTCCAGTAGGTCGTCCTCCATCACGCTCAGTCGGATGGCGGAGTCGATCTGGTTGGGGTCCTCGAGCATGCCCATCAGGATGTTGTCTCGCAACGACTCGCTGAATAGCCGTGGCGCCTGGGACGTGTAGGCGCTGCGCGGCGGCGTGAAGAACTCGGCCGGATCGTCCACGGGGACGCCGTTCCAACGCACTTCGCCCGCCTGCTTAGGCAATAGCCCAAGGAGGGCGCGCACCAGCGTCGTCTTCCCGGACCCGATCCTGCCCGTGATGACGGTGAAGGATCCCCGTTTCAGAGCGAATGTGATGTCCTCTACACCGTGCGTCGTGCCGATGTAGCGGTACGTGAGGCCGTCGACCTCCAGGTGGCTGAGCGCGTCAGCGTCGGAGGCGACGGCCACGGGGACCGCGGGCAGCGGGCCCCGCAGATGCACCGGCCCGTGCGCGACGAGGGCCTCCGGCGGGCTCCCGGGCGTGAGTTCCACCATGCGGTCGAAGGAGACGCGCGCCCGCTTGTGCTGTGCGATCAGCCGTGCGATGGAGAAGATCGGATACGTCGCCTGCGTCACGTACGACACGAAGAGGGCGAAATCGCCAACGGTGAACTCGCCGGAACGCATCGAGGTCGCCGCGAACAGCAGCACGACGCCCGTCCCGAGGTGGACGATGTTCCAGCCGACGGATCGCAACAGCTCGTTGAAGAACTGATCCTTCAGCGCGGCCTTCCGCCGCACCTCGTTGATGCCGCGGAAGCGTTCGATGATCGGGGCCTCGGCGCCGGCCGCCTTGATCGCGAGCGTCGTGCGGAACATCTCCCCGATGAAGTCGCTGACCCTCCCCGCCGCTTCTCGGCTGGCGCGGCGGTATTCGTGGATGCGCCGTCGGGCCATATTGATGAGGAGAATCAGCGCGGGCAGAGGCAGAAACAGCACGAGCGTCATCGACGGCTGGAGCCGGAACAGAATGGCGAATGCCACCGAGATGTACAGGAGACGCCCGGCGAAGTCGATGCACTCCTCAATGTACCTCAGGACCTCGTGCGTATCGTCGCGGAATCGGCTGACCGCCTCGCCTGAGCCCTCGGACATCGCGTCGGCGCCCGGCGCGCCGAGGACGCTGTAAAGCATGTTGCGACGGAGCAACGTCTCCATCGTGTACATGAAGACCGTGTAGAACATCATGGCGCCGAACGATGCTGCCTTGCGCACCAGGGGTACCGCTGCGATCAGGGCAAGCAGCGTCCACAGATCGAACCCGAGGCGCGCGTTTCCCGTAAGCGTGTCGAACAGCTCGCGCGAGATGAGACCCGTCGCGAGAGGGATCGTGTGAAAAGCCGTCCACGCCAGCAGGTTCAGCGTGAACATGCCCGGCGAGAACTTCAGGAGACGGATGATGAACTGCCACGGCCTCATGACAGCGCCGCCTCCGCGCCGGTTCTCAGCAGATGTGAGAATTGAGACTGCGGGTCCGCCGCCAGGTTCACGCGCTTCCCGTGCTCTCGGACGCGGCCCTCCTTGAGGATCATCACCTCGTCCACGCGCTGAATCGTCGCGAGACGGTGCGCGATGATGATCGCGGTGCGATCGCGCAACAGGTGGTCGATCGCGCGTTCGATCCACTGCTCGGTGAGCGGGTCGAGCCTCGACGACGCTTCGTCGAGGATCACCAGACCAGGGTCTTTCAGGAAGACGCGCGTGAACGCCAGGAGTTGCGCTTCGCCCGCCGACAGGCCGCTGCCCTCGGAGTCGAGAACCGTGTCCAGCCCCGTGTCGAGCGACTCGTACCACGGGATGAGGCCGAGTTCCTCCAGGACGGCAAGTATGTGGTCGTCGGCGTATGCGGGGTCGAAGAACGTGAGGTTGTCACGGACGCTCGCGTGGAAGAGCTGCACGTCCTGCGTCACCATGCCGATGCCCGCGCGGAGGCCGGCCATGTCCAGGCGCCGTATGTCGGAACCCCCGAGACGCACCACGCCCGAGCCTGGGTCGTATAGGCGGTACAGGAGGCGCGAGATGGTCGTCTTGCCACTGCCCGTGCGGCCCAACAGCCCGAGCGCGCGTCCCGGCAGCAGGCTGAAGTTCACGTCGTCCAGCACGAGGTCGTCCTCGACGTACGCGAACGAGACGTGCTCGAATTCCACGGCCAACTGCCCTGTCGGTAGGGCCCCATGCGCTACGGCTTCGATCACCGGCCGTATCTGGCGGATCTCCTGAATGCGCTGGATCGCCGCCGTCGCCCGCTGAAGCTCCTGGATGCGGCGTGTCAGGCGTTCGAGAGGACGCAGCAGCATCTCGGTGTACTGCACGATGAGGTACACCGCGCCGATCTTCACGCCCCCGCTGAGGAAGAGATGCGCGCCCAAGCCGAAGGAGATCACCGACGCGGCGGCAAAGAGGAGCGTCGCGGCAACCCAGACGACCTGACCCATGAGCGCGGCCTTGATCGCCTTGCGGTACACCGCTCGGCTCAGCTCGAAGAACCGGCGCATGACATAAGCCACCGCCCCGTTTGCGCGGATATCCTCGGTACCGGCGAGACGCTCCTCGAGGAAGCCGTAGAGCCGGGCGTACGCGGCGCGTTCCGCGCGGAAATGCGGCACCGCGATGCTGCGACCGAGATACAGCACCACCATCGCCAGCGCGGCGAATATCGCGAGCGCCCCACCAACGCGCCAGTCCTCGCGGAATAGCATCACCAGCACGCCCACCAGCATGAGCATGCTGCCGAGCACCTGGAAGATGAACCGAGCGAAGAACTCCGCTAACGTGTTCACGTCGCCCTCGATGCGCTCGATCATCTCGCCGGGCGTGCGGTCGTTGTGGAAGGGCATGTCCAGGGAAAGGCAGTGCTGGGCCAGGTCGCAGCGCATCGAGTTGGTCGCTGTCCAACCGACGTCCTGGCTGAAGTAGGTCGCCGCGGCGTTGAAGAGCTGGTTGACGAACCCGACGCCAAGAAACGCGACGGCCAGCAGCATCAGATCGCGAACCGGCGCCCCGGAAGCCGCGCCGTCGATGAACCCACGCGTGATCTGCGGGAGGATCAACTGGACGCCCGTGACCGTCACCAGCAGGATGCCGAGGAGGGCCGCCTTGCGCCATTGGGGCTTCAAGTACGCCCGCACGAGATCGCGATAGTCCGCCAGCGTCGTCTTCATGCGCGCGCCGCCAGCGGGCGCTGTACGGGGTCGCGATCGCGGGCAGCGGGAGATGTCGGTTGGCGACAGTCGGGCAAGGTATCCACGCCGCAATGCTATC
>NYZG01000300.1 GCA_002687025.1 Candidatus Poribacteria bacterium | reverse complement strand
TTGACCACCACGTCGGCCTCCGCGGCGAGAGTGAACGGAATCCACGTCTCGGGGTTGAACGGGTTAGGGTAGTTGGCGAGGAGCTGCGTGCGTGTCGGCGCCAGTCCCACCACATCGGCCCCGAGCCGCTCGCGCGTCATGCGCAACCGCAGCGCGCGTTCGCCGGCCCTGAGTCGCATGGTGGCGCCGCGCGTCAGGAGCGTGCGGAGGCCGGTCATGGTGTCCTCGGCGTACAGGCGATAGCCGTCCGGCAGCGTGGAAGTCAGAGCCAGCGTGGCGTCGCGGCCGGTGACGGCCTCGGCGTCCCACGTCCACTCCCCTTGCGCGGCCGGCAGTGACAGCCGCTGGTAGGGCATCCCTCCCTGCAGGAGAGACAGACGCACGTCCGACGGTGTCGGCGGCTGCTCGACGTCAAGAGCGTCGTAACCCGCCGCGGACGAATCCGCCACGGCCAGCCGCACTCGGGACACGCCCGTAGAGCCGTTCAGCTCCAGCGTGGCGGACCACGAGGGCGCGGCCACTGGCGCCGCCGACGGCGATGCCGCCACCAGACGTCCGAACGGCTCCACCACGAGCGTCCCAGGAGCGTCGGCGAGGACCCAATAGCCTTCCCAAGGCTCCCAGGTCGCGCTGAGCGCCGTCTCCAGCTCGTAGTCGCCGTCGGTGACATCGTTCGAGGACGTGTCGGACCATCGCCAGAAGCGCTGCCGCAACACGGCCGTGCCGCCCTCGTCCAGCCCCAGCGGCTGCCCATCAACGACCGCTTTCACGTTGCCAAACGGAACGGGATACACATACGGGTTGCCGACCAGGTTCCAGCCCTGGCGCACGGTGATCGTCGGTGGCTTCGCCGGGTCGGCCATGACGCCCTGGATGTCGAGTTGCAACGGCTTCTTCGTTGTCAGCCAGAACGCCTGACCCGCCTTCACCGTCGGTGTCGTCGCCACGGTGCTCTGGCCGTTCCACGTGTTCGCTGACCACTCGCCAGCGGCGAGCGCGGCGTTGAGCAGGTCGGTGAGTTGGCCGGGGGCGCTCGCGAGCGGCACCGAGAATATATGCCAGGCGTCCGGCGGGAAAGTCGCCGTCTGCGTGATGTCGCCAGAAACCGCCACGCCGATCGGGTTCTCGGCGCCGCCCGCGGGGAACGTCGCCGAGTGGCCGAGCGCGTCCTCGACCTCAATGTAGTATGCGACACCCTCGTCGGCGGCGGAGGACGGAATGGTTCCCTTCACCGAGTCGTCGCCCGGCATGTTGGCGCTGGTGAAGTCGTCCGAGCCGCCGGGACGGTAGAAGAGACGCGCCGTGGTGGACGTCTCGTCCGTGACGCTCGCGACGATCTCGATCGACTCGCCCGCCTCCGCTGCCGTCACGCGGGTATGCGCGATCTGTGGCGGCGTCGTGTCGAGCGTGAACACCACCTCGAACTCCTCGGAACGGTTGCCGAACTCGTCCTCGAAGCGCACCTGGACGGTCTTCTCGCCATCGCTTGGCGAGACATCCCACTCCTTCGTGTCCGCCACGGGCTCGGCATCCGAGAACGTGCCACCTGCGTTGCGGATCTGCATCTCGATGTTAGAGAGCGAACTGCGGTTGTCCTCCGCCTCCAGCGCCAGCGTCACGGTCGCCGTATCGACGAGGAGGACGCCGTCCACCTCCGTGCCGCCGTCGAGCGCGATAGAACCTGTCGGCGGCTCGTTGTCCAGTTCCTCGACGTCGAGCGTCACCCGAGCGGTGTCCGTGCCGCCTTCACCATCGTCGACCGTGAACGTCAGGTTGTATTCTCCCGCCTGCCCTACCTGCGGCGTCCAGCGGAACGCCCCGGTCGCCTGCGCCAGGCTGACGCCCGCGGGGCTAGGGTTGACGCGGTACGTCAGGGTGTTGTCGGCGTCGGGATCGACGGCGCGCACGGTGAAGACGATCGGCGAGCCCTCGATCAGCCCGCTCGGAGCGCTGATGTTTTGCATCACCGGCTGTCGGTTCACATCGAGCACCACGAGACGTATCTCGCGGCTCGCGACCCCGGCGGGATCGCGGTCGCGCACCGTCGCCGTGACGGTGTGCGTCGCGGCCTGGCGGAACGAGGGCGTCCACCGAATCGTCGCGGATCCCGGATCGAACGTCATCCCCGGCGGCGAGCCGGTGAGGGTGTAGACGAGTGTGTCGTCCGCGTCCTCGTCCGTCGCGGCAAGTGTGAGCGACCATGCCTCCCCTTCGCTTAGGGTCTGCTGCGCCACGGCTGCCAGCACCGGAGGCCGGTTCGTGTTCGCCACCACTACGGTGAGGGTAGCTTGGGCCGTCAGTCCCGCCGCGGAGCTGTCTACGGCCCGTATCGGCAGCGGGACGGTGCGCTCCGAGCTGAGCCCTGCGTCGGTAAAGCCGGGCGTGAGCGTTATCGTCGCGCGCGCGGGGTTGCCGGGGGTCGCCGTCCATGTGACCCAGCTCGGTACCGCGGACTCGTTCACCCACTCGAGGGCAACCGTGTCGCGTGTGTTGCCGTCGAGGGCGGCCACCTCGACGATCGCCACGCCGCCTTCATCGACGCTGGGCTGCGCCGACGGCGTGAACTCGAACGCGGGTGGAGCCTCGACGAAAACGACCACGCGCCCGGATGCGCTAGAGAACGACGGGTCGCTCACGATGAACGGGATGATGTGCTCCCCCGCCACGCCAACCGAGGGGCTCCACTCGAGCTGACCAGTCGAGGAGATGACGACGCCGGACGGCGCGTTCTCGCCCTTGGCGAAGCTCAGACGCGGCAGATCGTCCGCGTCGGGATCGGACACGAACTGGTCGAGCGACAGGACGAACGGTTGGCTCACCGTCGCCGTCTGCGCAGGCACGACGGCGACCGATGGATCGCGGTTGAAGTTCTCGACGTCGAGCGTGATGCGCAGGTCCGCCGTCAGTCCGAGCGGATCGATGGCCGTGAAGGTCAACTGATAGCTACCGGCGTCCTCGTATCCCGGTATCCAGCGGAACAGCATGCTGTCGCCCTCGTCCAAGACGACGTTGGAGGGGAGAGGCGGGTCGCTGGTGAACGACATCGTCATCGTCAGGTCGTCTGGATGCACCGGGATGGCGCGGAAGGTAGCTTCCTGTGTCTCGCGCACCTCCGTGACCGACACCGGCTGCCACACCGGGCGGTTGCGGGACACCGTGATGCTGACCGATCCCTCGGTGACGCCGCCACGGCCGTCGTCCGCGGCGAGCGTGAGCGTGTGGGCGCCTTCCTGCGCGGCGGTCGGAGTCCACAGGAGCGACCGCGAAGCGGAGTCGAATATCACGCCGGTGGGGACGTCGACGAGCGTCACATCCACGAGGTCCTGGTCTGCGTCGCTGACCTGGACGGCAAGCAGCAACTCTTTGCCCACCAGCGCCTGGAATTCCTGGTTCATCGCCGAGTCGAACGCAGGAGGGCGGTTCTCCTCGCTGACGGAGATCTGCACGGTCATGCGGGTGCTGCCGCCGCGCGGATCGTCGGCGGTGAAGATCGCGGTGTGAGCGCCGGAGTCAGCGAACGTCGGAGACCACGTGAACCGCCCCGTTGCCGGGTCGAACGTCGCCGAGCCCGGCAGCAGCCCGGCAGTTCCGAGCGTGACGTCGTCGCCGTCAGGATCTTGCCCGATGACGGTGAAACGTAACGTGTTCCCTTCCGACACTGTCTGCGCGCCCAGAGGGATGAACGCGGGGTCGCGGTTCACGTCGTCGACGGTGACAGACAGAACGGCCGAGGTCGACAGCCGCTCGCGCGAGTTGTCGGCCGCCTGCACCGTGAAGCTGTACCGCCCCGCGTCTTCGAATCCGGGCGATATGCTGAGCACGCCCCGCGCCGGGTTGCCCGGACGCACGTCCTCGATGCGAATCCATGGCGGCAACGGCTCTAGCGTGCCGACGCCAAGTTTCACGCCCGCCGAGGACGTGTTCCCCTTGATGTTCTGGAGCCGTAGCGTGACGGTGTCTTCGGGATTGGGGTCACGCGCGGTAACCACCACCGTCTGCGTGCCGTCCTCGGCCACCGTGATGCGATTGCCCGGGCTGAATTCCATCGTCGGGGGCAACGCTATCGCCGGCGGCTCGGGTACTTCGCCTTTGGCGAAGCCGACGTAGTCGAACGCGGCCGGCAGCCCATCCACCGACAGGAAGGCGAGACCATCCACGGTGATCGCCCCCCAGTCCTGGTAGAGATCCCGTGTCACGACGGTCCACTGGGACGGCGCGAACTCGGATATGCGGATGGATGGCTGACGCGCCGGCTCGAGGCCGGCGTGGTAGAAGCCCTGGAAATCATCGCCCACGCTCCGCTTCGCGCGGACGTCCGACTGGAGGAGGCGCAACGTGGCGTCCGGGGTCCGCACCCCAAGGACGCCGAACTGGATCGACGCCTCCAGCCGATCCTCGGGCAGGGCGTCCGGCAGCGGGGCGCCGGCGAGGCCGGGATGCGCTGAGAACGTGAGTCCGCTGGCGTCGTCGAACCGGGCGAACGCTCCCCAACTGCCCCCGCCCTCCGATACTTTCAGCATGAGAATGTTGCGGCCGCGGCGCAGTGCTGCGCCCTCAATCACGTCCTGATCCGGCTCTGCGCCGCGGTCGACGGGGTTCACGTGCACCAACTCGCCGTTTAGCCACACGGCGATCGAGTCGTCGCTTCCGACGTATAGGTCCACTTCCTTCGCGCGCTCGGAGCGGATGTAAGTGATGAGGTACGCCGTGATGTTGTTGTTGTCCACGTTTGGGCGGAACTCGAAGTCGAGATCGACACCGCCCTCGGAGTAGATCGTCCTTGGCTGGAAGGGGTTGGGCAGGTCGAGGATGAGATCGTCCGGGAACCCCGGAACCACGCCGTTGTTACCGACGTTGAACCGGATCAGCTGCGGCGAGGTGATGTCCTCCTCGAACACCTCGCCGTCCGTCACGTCGGCGACCCAGTCGACGAAGATCGCGTTCGTCGCGGCGCCTGTGTTCGGGACCGCGAACGCCAGCCACTCCGGTATGAGCGTCGGGACGTGCTTCTTCCACGCGAAGGTGAGGTAGCGGAACTCGTTGTCCGTCCGCGGAGTCTCCACGATGCGGTAGCCGAGCCCGGGCAGGTGGTTGGCGGCTGCGCCCTCTCCCCACTCGATCTGTAGGGCTTCGTCGCCGCTGTACGCGTCGCCGGTCACGAGGGCGTCGGCGTCTCCTGCCCCGAGAAACCGGATCGCGTTGTCGATGTTCTCGTCCAGCACGACGAGGTCAGGCAGCACAACGTCCGCGCGCGCGGTGCCAACGAGCACCGCCGCGCTACTTACGGCCGCCGCCGCCCATGCCGCGATTGCCGCCGTACGTCGATCACCATGGGTACGCATGATGCAGCGCTATTCCCTCAGGCTATGAACGTGGTGTCTCAGAGTGGCGGGCCGGGTGGCGCGCTCGTGGGCCATGTCGGTGTTCCGCCGGGGCCGTTGCCGAGGCCGTCGTCGCTGCTGCTGCCGCCGCCGAGCGCCGCGACCGCCAGGCCGCCGCTCGCCGCGAGCACGGCCAGGACGACGTACAGCAAGCCGTTCCCGCCGCCCTTCGGCACGACCAGAGTCGCGCGCTGCGACGCGACGTTCTGCCATTCGTCCTTGGCAGAGACCACGAACGCGAGGCTGCCCGGGGTGTTCGTCGCGGCGGACGGAATCTCGCCTGTCCAGCGTCCGTCGTCGTCGGATGTCATCGTCAGGACCGTGTCCTCGCGCGCGCCCGGGATGCGGAACGCCAGCAGCACCTCGGCCACCACCGATTCGTCGGCCACCTGCGCGACGATGCGCACCGGCTTCCCGCGTTCGACGTCCTCGGGCGACGGGATGTCCACCGTCGGCGCCGCGCGGTCGGCGCGACCGATGGCGGCGGCGAAGAGCGGCTCGAAGTCCGTCCCGATGGCCGTCTCCGGGAGCGAGAAGTTGGGGTCCACTCGGATGAGATGGTAGAGGTAGTCCTCGGCGGCCTGCAGGTCGTCGAGGGCGCGCGTCGTCAGTGCCAGAAGCCAGTACGCCTCGGCCTGCTGTTGCGGGTCCAGGTCGGCGTCGAGCGCTTCCGTGAGCGTCGACACTGCCGTCTCCCACTCGAGGTCATCGTATTGGCGGCGCCCCTCCTCTAGCAGGGCCGCGCCAGCGGCAGCGTCCTGCGCCAGCGATAGCGGCGCCAGAGGCTGGGCGAGCAGCGCGGCGAGAAGCCACGCCGCCGCCCGCCCGAGGACCGTGCGTTTACCAGTCATGGCTCACTTTCGCGGATTCGTCGTCTCGGACCATCACCACCTGCTCGTACGCGGCGTGACCCGGGAGCACGAGCCGCACGCGGCGTCTGCCCGCCGGTAGGTTGAGGAGGCGTTTGGGAGCGTACGCTCGGAACTGTCCGTCCACGTAGATAGCCGCGCCGATGGGCCCAGTGCGGACGAGCAGCGTTCCGTTGCCGGTCGCCGCGAGCTCCTCCGCCGAGGGGAGGCCGCCGGGATAGATGCGCTCCTGCTCAGTTCGGTATTCGCTCGTGGTCGCCGCGCCGTCGGTGAGCTTCTCGATGAGGTCGAGCATCTCGAAGTCTTCGGGCGCGACACGTCGCCGGCGCAACTGCCACTCCTTGACGTGCAGCGCGTACTGCGTGATCCGCTCGACGTCCTGCGCCGGCAGCTGCCCCGCGCCGGAAATGTCCCGCAGCCCTCGGAGCCTCGCGGCGTACCCGTCCAACGTGTCGCGGATGCCGACGAGTGTGTCGAGGTCGAACGAAAGGGGGATGTCGCCGCGGATCGTGCCGCCCGTGTCACGGCGGGTCGGCCGCTGCGCGGTGAGGCCGTTGGCGCGGGTGTACTCCGGCACGCGCTGCTCGACGTAGCGAGACGCCTCGGAGAAGCCGACGACGCGGCGATT
>NYZG01000299.1 GCA_002687025.1 Candidatus Poribacteria bacterium | reverse complement strand
GTCGTGGTGCAGGGGGATGTCGGATTCGGCGACGAGGGAGAACCCTCCAGACCCCGACGTCGGATCGCGCATCTCCTCCTCGGACAGCGGCGCGTGACGGTTCAGCCCGACCGCCACGACCACGAAGCACGCACACGCCATGAGCGTTGCCGATAGCATGCTCCGGGCCGGCCGTCGCGCGGCGGTTCGGGCGCTCAGCCCCATCGCGGCGCCCAGCCTTGAACGGACGCGCCCGACGCGGCCGAGCCACAGCGCGAAGTACGCGAGCCCGCCTACGAGCGCGAGAGCGCCGCTGGCGAAGAACAGCGACGGCGAGGCGCCGGCGCCCATCGCCAGGCCCCATGCCACGCCGGCCAGCGCGAGGCCGGATGCCGGTGTGGCGACGAGCCGGGCGACACGCGGCGACGAGACGTGGACGGCGTCGGCCGATCCCGTCAGCAGCGCCCGGGCCGGAATCTTCCCGAGGCGTCGGATGGTGAACGCTATGGCCCCCAACACGACCAGGACCGAGATGGCCCAGCCCAGCGCGAGCGAGCCCGCGCGGACGTGCACGACGAGCTGCCGTGTTCCGACGGCGTCCACCCACAGCGTCCTGAGGCCGGCAATCATGAGCCACGCGTAGCCGATCCCGGCCGCGACACCCGCGCCGGCGCCAATGGCCGCGAGCAGCGCGCCCTCGCGCAGGAAGCGACGCCGCACGCGGGCCGCGGGGAACCCAACGGCGAGCAGCGTGCCGATCTCCCGCGAGCGCTGCTCGACGCCCAGGCGGAACAGGAGTTGCGTCAGCATGGCCGCTGCCACGATCAGGAACATGCTGAAGCCAACGAACAGGCCGCTGAAGTCGGTCGCTCCCGTGGCGGCCTCTAGCCCGTCGTCCTTCACCGCGTGGGCCGCGAAGCCGGCGTCCGACGGCCGTGCGCGCGCGAGTAGCCGGCGCCGGAACTCGTCAGCGGCCACGCGCGTCGACATGCCCTCCGGCGGGGTCAGCCGAACCGACGTCAGCGACCCGAAGCGGCCGGCCCACAGGTCCTGACCGCCGCTCAGCGATACGAACGCCTTGGGCGTGGCGCCATACGCGTCCCAATACGCCTCGTCGCGGTCGGTGACGCGAGTCAGGTCCACGGGGAACGGCGCGTCCCAGTCGCCGATGTCGTCCGCGTCGCCAAGGCCGGCGATGGAAGGCGTGAGGCGGCGATCCGCCATGAGCCCCGCGTGAGCCGAGACGCGGGCGACGGTGAACATCGCCTCGCGCGTCAGCAGCGTCTCGTCCGGGGCGACGACGAAGTAGCTCATGCGGAGCCCGTCGCCCGGCCCGGCGGCGAGGTCCTCTGCGAGCCACTTGCCTAGCACGATCGAGCGGGCCGGGATGGGCGACGCCTCCGCGACTACGCCGGCCGGGCGTGGCAGCGCGCCGTCGAAGGCCGCGACCATCGCGTACGACGCCTCTCGGCCATCCACTTCCATGCGCGTGGCTACGTATGTCAGGACCGGGAGCGCTTCCAGCGCCGCATCTTCGGCCGCGGCCAGGATGGATGCGGCCATGCCGTCGGACAGGACGAGCTGCTCGGCCTCTACGATGAGCACGTCGTCGTACTCCCGTATCTGGAGACCTAGGTCGCCCACCGTCAGAGCGCTGGCGGCAGCGCCGAGGAGCCCGGTAACGTCGGCCGTGCGTGGCGCTCGCGTGCCAAGGAGGAGATTGACGTCGCCGGGCCGATCAAGCGCGCGCTGCAGGTCTCCGAGGCGCACGAACGCGTTCATCGGCGCGTGCTGGTGGGGCCGCAACGCGAACCTGCCGACGCCGCGATCCGGGAGCACGGCAGACACCGTGGCGCGCATCAGACCTCGGGCATCCGTGGCGTCGCGGGAGCCGAACAGGGACTCGGGGTGGATGTCGCCACGTCGCGCGAACGACAGGAGTACTTCGTCGCCGACGGTGGCGGATAGCTCCCTGCTCAACGCCGTGTTGATGACCGCGGATGGCAGGCGTCCATCGGCCGCCAACCCGTCCACGAGGCCGGCGCCCGATGTGTACTGCGCGGCGAACCGTCCGTCGGCCCCGACGATCTGCACGCCGGACGCTCGACGGCCACCGGACGCGGATCGCGCGGCGCCGTTGAGCAGGATTGCGGGGGCGACCGACGAATACGCGTGGCCGAAGGCGGCATCCTCCGCGAGCGCTTCGCGGAACAGCCGGTCGGCGGCCAGTGCGTCGTCGGTGGCGCCCAACCGGTCGAGCGTAAGGGCGCGTAGGCTGGCCTTCACGGAGTCGCCGACGACGAGCGAGCCCGTTAGCGTCGCCGTCGCGACCGCGGCCCCGAGGACGACGGCGACGTGGATCGCCCGGTAGTGCGCTAGGCTTCGACGCATACACCGGACTCCATGCGCACGTGCCTGCCGAAGCGCGCCGCGAGCTCCAGACTGTGCGTGACCACGATGAGGATCGTACCCTCGGCGGCGTGCATTTCCAGCAGGAGATCGGCGACGGCCTCGGCCGTGGTTGGGTCCAGGTTCCCAGTCGGCTCGTCGCAGAGGAGCACGCCGGGGCCGTTGATGAGAGCGCGGGCCACCGCGACGCGCTGTCGCTCGCCACCCGAGAGCTGAGCCGGCCGGTGGTTCGCACGGTGCGAGAGACCGACGCGCTCGACCAATTCGACGGCGCGGGTCTCGGCGCGCGGCCCGCCTGTCTGAAACGGCACGGTGGGGATCAGGACGTTCTCAATCACCGAATACTGCGGCAGCAGGTGGTGGTCCTGGAAGACGAAGCCGACCCGTTCGTTGCGGAAGCGCGCGAGGTCGGGCTCGCGCAGGGCGAACGGGTCTTCGCCATCGAAGGTGACCGTGCCGGAGGTCGGGGCGTCGAGCGTGCCCGCGACGTGCAGCAGCGTGCTCTTGCCCGAGCCGGACTGCCCGGTGATCGACATCGACTCGCCCTTGGACAGCCCCAACGTCACGCCGCGCAGGACATCGACCGGGCCCGCCTCGCCTGGGAAGGTCTTTGTCAGGTCGGAGATGGCGAGGCGGGTGTCCATTGGCGGGCTACTCCGTCACAGCGATGGCGTCCAGCCGCGCGGCGATGTCCGGCGGGATGGCGAGGGAGCGGAGCTTCTCGCCCGGATTGCACACGCAGAACACGGCCGTGGTCTTCCCGCGCGCCACCTCGTCGTCGCCGCGGCGGAAGCTGAAGCCGTACGTGACTGACTTCGCGCCACGACGTAGCACCGTCACGCGGATCTCCAGTTCCTCGCCGTAGTAGGACGGCTGGACGTAGTCGCACGAGATGGAGACGCGCGGCCAGCTCACGATGTCGCCGTCGCGCTCTAGATGGATGTCGGTGCCGATGGAGCGCAGGAACTCGTGCTCCGCGGTTTCCATGAAGACCGTGTACCGGGCGAAATGTACGATCCCGGCCATGTCGGTGTCGGCGAATTCCATCCGCCGCGTCGTAACGAATTCCCTCGACATTCAGTCCCCTTCGGTCAGGCGCCAGGGCGGAAGAGAGTGACGAGGCATCCGCCCGCGGCCGCGCAGGCGATGCCGGCGACGAACTGCCAACGCACGGCGCCGAATCCTGCCGCGGGAGGGTGCACGATGAGCGCCGTGATCGCGTTGACGATCGGCGCGCCGGCGAACACGATCGACATCACGACGGCCGGTGACCCCTTCGCGCCGAAGGCGAGCAGTACCCCGAGCGCGCCTATAGCGCCGACGACGCCCGCGAGTGTGGACCACACTACGCCCTTCTTGGGGAAGTCCCAGGACGCGCCGTTCATCTGGAGCATGACGATCGAGCCGAGCACCGCCACGAGGAGGTACGCTACGCCCACGAACAGGAACGCCTTGTAGCGGCCGTGGACCGGGTCGGCCATGCCGATTGCGCCGGTGTGCAGGAGAACCCCGTACAGACCCCAAGACGCCACGGTCATCACGGCGAAGATTAGCCATGCCATAGGTCGTAGCTCCGTCCTCTAGTGTCCTGCGAGACGCGTCACTCGGAGAATGTAGGTAGCATCGGCAAGACGCGCGCCGAGGGCAACGTCCGTGGCAGGGCGGCGGTTGCGCATCACCCGTTGGGGTCGAGGTACTGCTGGTATACGGCGAGCGTCCGGTCGGCCATCAGCTCGTCGTTGCGATCGCGTCGGACGGCCTCCTGCCCGGCCCCGCCGAGGGAGTCGCGTAGTCGCCGGTCGTCCATGAGTCGACGTATGCCGTCCGCCACGGCCTGCGGCGAGTTGGGCGCGACGAGGACGCCACCACCCGTCTGCTCGATCATCTCCGGGAAGCCCCCGTGCGCCGGGACGACGACCGGCGTGCCGTTGGCCATCGCTTCGAGTGCGAAGAGGCCCTTCGGTTCGCGGTACACGGTCGGGACGCTCAGGACGTGCGCCGATGCCAGCATGTCGATCTTCGCGGCGCGGTCAACCTCGCCCAGGTGTTGCATGCGCGCTGCGAATCCCGCCTCTGACATGCGCTCAGCGCAGTCGTCGAAATACGGCATGTCGGTCGTGCCCAGGTAGCCCGCAACGCGGAGCGTCGCCGCGTCGGCTCCACGTTCGCGCAAGAGCTCGATGACGGCGTCAATGAGGATGTGTAGGCCCTTCTCGGGGCAGATGCGTGCCAGATAGGCGATGACGAAGGGGTCGTCGGGCAGCTCCGCGCGCGTGGCGGAGTGGCCTCGCATGCCTATGCCGAGGGGCACGACATGGACGCGATCGGCGGGGACGTCCATGTAGTCTGTCATGGCGTCGGCATAGTATCGGCACGGGGCGATGAAGCCGTCCACATCCCTGGCGCGCTTGCGAAGTTCCGCGTGGGCGTCGGAGCGGTACGGCTCCTGCAGGTCGTCGAGGAAGATGTCCTCGCCTTGCAGGGCGCACAGGACCGGCACACCCAGCGCGTCCTTGATGGGCCCCGCCATTCCGACGAACATCGAATTGGTGAGCTGAACGATGTCCGGCCGGTGTTCGTCGCGCAGCCAGCGCACCAGCTTCGCCAGCTCCTTGCTCTGGCGGCCGTGCTCGCCTCTGAGTATGGAAACCGTCAGGCCGCCAAGGTCCCGCGCGCTCGTGGCAGAACTGAACCGGGAAAGAGCGTTCAACAGCGGGCGCCCGTCGAGCAGACGGTCCAAAGCCCACGGAGTGCGTCGGAACACCGCGGCCTTCTGCTGTAGGTAGACGTTCACGCCTCCGTAGAAGACGCGGTGGAGGCTGACATCACGCTCATCGGTGCGAATGGGCGTATACGTCGGCACCAGGGCGACGTCGTGGCCCTTGCGCTGCATCGCCGCGGCGAGGGTGTTGTCGTGGATGCACGCGCCGCAAAGCATTCCCGCGGCGCCCGCCGCGATGTAGGCGATCCTCACCCGCTAGTCTCGGAAGAACTTGCTGACGGTCGTGGCCTCCGGCGGGCGGCTCACGAGTGAGCCGACGACCATTGCCGCCGCGGAAGCGCCCAGGATCACGACTACCGGCATGACGCCTGTCCCGCCGACCGTGTACGCGGGGTTGGTCCATCCCTTCGTGAAGAAGAAGGTCCATAGCACGATCACCGTCGCGACGGACGCGATGGCTCCAACCTTCGTGCTTCGGCGCCAGAACAGTGCCGCTAACACCACTGGGAACATCGCGGCGAACCCCGTGAAGCACCACACACCAAGGCGGAAGATGCTGCGGTTGGTCACCTGCGCCAGCACAAACGTCAGAGCCAGGACGGCGAACACAAAGATGCGTCCGAAGAGGATCTGCTGCTTCTCGGACATCCGGTCGTGGAAGCCGTAGTGCCGCACGATGTCGTGGGTGAACATGCTGCCGAGAGATAGCGCCTGCGAGTCCAGCGACGACATGATCGCCGCGAACACGCCCGCGCAGAGCAAGCCAGCCAGCGCCGTCGGGGCATGCTTCGCGATCATTCTTATCAGGACATAGTTCGCGGCCGGGCCCTTTAGCCCCTCGAATTCGGCCGCGCCGAAGATGCCGAGCAAGACGGAGGGTATCCACACCGCCGCGATACACAGCGGATAGAGGATGAGCGGCTTCTTGAAGGCCGCCGCCCTCTCGGCGGTAAGCCAGTGCATGAACATGTGCGGGAACATGCCGACCGATAGTGGGATGCAGGTGTAGGTCAGCATGCGCACAGGGCTGATCAGGCTCTTGCCGCCTGGCCGCGCCGGTCCTCGCTGAAGCAGCTCTGGATGGGTCGCCTGCACCTTCGCGATAGCGCCGGACAGGCCGCCCATCTTGTGGACGATGATGAATAGCGTTGTGGCGCCCAGAACCATGAAGACGAGCGTTTGGAAGGCATTCGCCCACGCCGTGCCGCGCATCCCGCCAAAGCAGACGTAGGCGAACACGACGCCGGTCACCAGCACCGCGCCCACCCATTCCGGCACCGCCTTGGCAGTGATGTTATGCAGCGTGATTCCGCCACCCATGACTCCGATGAGTAAGTACGGGATCAGCAGCGCGACGGAGACGACGAAGAGGAGCAAGCCAAGGATGTTGGAGTTCCATCGGTCGCGGAAGAACTGTATCTGCGTGTAGTAGCCGTGCCGCTTGCCCAGGGCCCACACACGCGTGCCGATGAAGAAGAACACGACAGGGATCACCAGCGCGGAGATCGACGGCATCAGGGCGAATACGCCGATGCCCTTGTGGTAGCCCTCGCCCGAGCCGCCGAGAATGGCGAAGGCGGTCATGTTCGTGCCGAAGAGTGACATCAGGAGGAAGAACGGCCCGATGCTCCGGCTGGCGACGAAGTAGTCTTCGCCCGTGCCGCGCGAGAGACGGTGGCTCAGGCTGCCAACGAGCAGCACCATGACGAGATAGACGATGATGATCGCGAGTGTCGTCATCCGTCAGACTCCTCGTCGTCGTCGACGTGGCTCGGCCATGCGTGCTTGACCAGGAGGGCCATCATGCCCGTGGCCGCGAAGCAGTAGACGATGTGGTAGACCATGCCGACCGGGAGGCCGGCGACGATGCGCGCGTCGCTCCAGAACCAGATGTCGTTGTGGAGCAGGTACAGCAGCACGAGCAACACTACGAGTAGCCAGGGCGGGAGGCGGCCGTTCATGCTCTGAGCTCCTTATCCCCGGAACCAGGCGGGGAGGCTATCTGAGACTCCACAGCGAGAGAGAGTCTTCGTCCTTGACGAGTATACGCCCATCCAGCACGACGGGATGCGCCCACGTGGGCTTGTCGGCGACAGTGTAGCGGGCGATCTCATCGTATCCGTCGGCGCTGTCTCGGATGACGTGCAGTTCCGCGTCGGGCGTCAAGCACACGAACGCGTCGCCCAGGCGCACGATACCGGCGTAGTCGCCCTCGCGCCCCTCGGTCTCCCATAGGGTGGCGCCCGTCGCTGGGCTGATGCAGAAGAACTGCCCCTTCCTCTTGCCCGCGAGGCCGACCAGCCGATCGCCCGACAGCACCGGCGAGCTCATGTACATGGAGAACGGGCTGCGCCACACTTCCTCCAGGGCCCACACGCCGCCATCTTCGCGCGGCCGCATGGCGACGGTTCCGCTTTCCAGACCAGATAGCAGGATCGTGTCCCCGTACAGCAGCGGCGTGATTGTGTTCTGCTCGTACGGCGTCTTGTAGGGCATGCTCCACAGGAGGGCGCCGGACGCAGGGGCAACCGACACGACCATGTTCTGCGTCTGTGTGACGTACTGTCGGACGCCGCTCAGCTCAACGACGACCGGCGACGCGTAGCCGGGGCCGTCGCCGTCCCACGCCCAGCGTTCGTCACCAGTTGCGAGGTCGAGAGCGATCAGGGCGCCGTCGCCGTCTCCGCCGACATGGGCGATGACGACATCGCGGTCTACCAGGGGGGACATGGCGGTACCGAATACCGGCGATGTCGACGCGAAGCGGCCGTCGAAGCGCTTCTGCCAGCGCAGGTCGCCTGTGCTGGCGTCGTACGCAGACAGGATGCCGCTGATTCCCAGCGTTACGAGCGTACCGTTCGCGAGGGTCGGCGAGGACTTCGGGCCCGGCCCGTGGCCGCGCGCCGCGGGGTTCATCCGGTAGGGAGCGGCGTACGACTTGCTCCACACGAGGTCATGCGTGTCGAGGGTCAGGCACGACACGACCTCGTCATCGCCCTGGCGCGAGTGCGTGTATATGCGCCCGCCAGCTACGGCCGGTGTCGCATGGCCGAGGCCGATCTGGTGTCGCCATGTCAGGCTGAGGGCCTCCGGCCATTCCTCTACCGACGCTGAGGCGGAGGCAACGCCGTCGCGCGCCTCCCCGCGCCACTGCGTCCAGTCAGCGAAAGCCACCGTGGGGCCCACGGCGACGGCAAGCGCCATCGCACAGACCAGGCGTCCCGTCGTCATCGTCATAGACTGATCTCTTCCGGCAGTTCGCACATCTCGGCCATGGGGCCGAATATCTGTCGCACGCTGTCGGCGTAGACGTTCCCGCTGAGTATATCAATGATTCCCTGCTGACACTCTGGGTGCTTTCGCAGGAATCGGCCGAAGCTGAACTCCTTCGTGTAGTAGGCGTACACGAGCTTGCGCAGCGCCTCCATGCCCTCGTTGAGCTTGGGGCCGAAGGCTCCGAGGCGGTCGGCTGAGAAGTCGCTGGTCTCGAAGGCGCCGTGGATCGCGTCGGCCGCCCACTCGCCGGACTTGAGGGCGAGGTAGATCCCCGACGAGTAGATGGGGTCCAGGAAGCCGAACGCGTCGCCGACGAGCACCCATGACGGGCCGGCCACCTGCTTCGACCGGTATGAGAAGTCCTTGGTGACCTTCATCGGGAACGCCTGTTCCGCGTCGTCCAGGCGTTCCCTGAGGGGCGCGCACTTGGCGAGCTCCTCGTGGAAGATCGCCGTCGCATCGCCTTCGCGGCTCTGTATCAGGTAGTCGATATCGCCGACGACGCCCACACTCGCTCGATCGTCCTGGAGCGGGATGAACCAGAACCACGAGTCCTTGCCTTCGGTCTGGTAGATGATCGTCGCGCCTTCGTCTACGCCCGAGTCGCGGCGCGCGCGCGCGAAGTGCGTGTAGATCGAGGCCTTGCGCAGGCCAGGCTCCGTCGAGACGATCTTGAGGCGGCGCGAGATGAGCGCGCTCTGCCCGGAGGCGTCTACGACGACCGTCGCGCGGACCTCCTGGATAGCGCCGTCAGCGAATCTGCCGCGGACCCCGACCGCGCGGTCGCCGTCGAAGAGAACGTCGTGCACGCTTGCCTCGTGGACGACCTCGGCGCCCTTCTCGCTCGCGGCGGAGATCATGAGACTGTCGAAGTCGCTCCGCAACACCTGCCATGTGACGGAGCTCTCGTGGTCGCTGTTGTCGGAGAAGTAGAAGGGCTTGGACGCGCGCCCAGAGCCGGAGTAGAACTGCACGCTGTGTTTGCGGGGGAACGCCGTCTCGTTCAGCCTATCGAGCAGGCCCAGCCGGGTGAACGTGTCGTATGTGCCGGGCATGAGCGACTCGCCGATCCTGAACCGTGGGAACCGGTCGCGCTCAAGCAGTAGGACGCTGTGTCCGAATTCGGCGAGGAGGGCTGCCGCCGTGCTGCCCGCGGGCCCGCCGCCAATGACGATCACGTCGTAGCTGTCAGCGGCCGGAGTCATGTGACGGCGTCCTCGATTCGGTCGGGGTTAGGTCTGCGATGGTCGGTTACTCGGCGCGCCTTCAGGTCGAACCGCGGGAGCGTCCCGGCGGCGACCGCCTCCACCGCGACGCGCAGGCCCAGCGCCTCGCGCAACGCGTCTGCTACCGCGTCGGTCGTGGGTCCGTCCCGCGGGCCCATCGGCGCTTCGACTTGCACCGTGAGCTGATCGAGTTCGCCCGTGCGGCGCACGTGTATGGCGAATTCTCCGACGTCTGGGAATAGCCGGACGATGCTCTCGACGGCGCTGGGGAACACGACGACGCCGCGGACCAGCAGGGCATCGTCGATGCGGCCGATCACCCCGCCCGCCAGGCGTCTGAACGTGCGGCCGCACTCACAGGGCCCGGCCGCCAGACGCACGTGGTCGCCGGTGCGGTAGCGAATCACGGGCATGCCAACCCGGCCCAGGTTCGTCAGGACTAGTTCGCCCTCTTCCGCCGGCTCGTCGGTGTCCGGGTCAATGACCTCGCATATGAACTCGGCTTCGTTGAGGTGCATGCCGGCGTGCGCCCCGCACTCGAAGCCCCACGCGCCCACCTCGGTGGCGCCGGCGTGGTCGAAGCAGGTCGCGCCCCAGGCTTCCTCTATGCGGCGCTTCGTGCCGGGGATGCCCGCGCCGGGCTCGCCGGCGTGTATCGTGACACGGACATCGGATGCCGCCAGGTCGACGCCGATTCGGTCGGCGACCTCGGCGAGGCGCAGGGCGTACGTGGGCGTGCTAACGACAACGGTCGCCTGATGGTCGACGATGGCTCGCACTCGCTGCTCCGAGGACATGGCGCCGCCAGGTAGCGCCATGGCCCCTAGCTGGCGCGCGCCCTCGTACGCGGTCCAGAAGCCAATGAACGGCCCGAACGAGAACGGGAAGAAGATGCTGTCGTTGGCGCCGACCCCCGCAGCGCGGAACACCTCGGCCCAGGACGCGCCGAACCAGGTCCAGCTTTCCTCCGTGTCGAGCCAGCGGAGCGGCCGGCCGGTCGTGCCGGAGGTCTGATGCATGCGGACGTAGCGCGCTGTAGGAAACGTCAGGTTCGTGCCGTATGGGGGCGTCGCGGCCTGGTTCTCGGACAGTTCTCTCTTGCTGGTGAAGGGCAGTTGCGCGTAGTCGTCGAAGGTCGCGATGTCGCGTCCTTGCGTCACGCCGGCCGCGGTCAGCTTGCGCTGGTAGAAGGCGTTTGCAGGCAGTATGGCGTCGAGCATCGCGCGCAGGCGGTGCAACTGCTCGGAGCTACGAGCCGCGGCTTCGAGCGTCTCGCTAGGAGGGAGGGTGTTCATCGGCGTCCGGCAGTGGGAACTTCTCAGTGATGACCATCAGCGGCCGCCCGCCCGCGACGATCTGGTACGCGCGCGTCAGGAACTGCGTTGCGGTCTGAGCTGAGAGCGTTTCAGGCAGTTCGACCGGGTACTCGAGTCCGTACCAGAGCATTTCGCGGAAAGTCTCGATGCGGCAGGCCCGCATGATGCGGCCGAGCAACTCGCCGCTGCCATCGATGGCTCCGCGCAGGCATGGCGGCAAGCGGTCGGTGACAATGCGCGACTCGGCATAGGCGTACAGCCGAGTGCTGACGGCTCCGGTGAGGGCCGCCTTCCGTTCCACCACGGGTATCCCCGGCGGAGCGTCCAGCCACTCGTCGTACGCGGCCAGTCGCTCCGTCCTGTGCCGTATGCCCACCGCGTTCAGGGGCTCGCCGTGGAACGCCTCGACGAAGTGCGTCAGCGTGCCGTCCATGGCAAGCAGAGCGCGATGGTACGGCGTCAGAGCACGCAGGTCCGCAGGCTTCAGTTGCTCCGGCGCCCTGGCCTGCGCAACGTACGCGGCCGCGTGGGACTGCGAGGCACATGCCCCGCCGTCGATTGCCGCGGCGTCCGTCATAGCGTCCAGCCGAGAGAGCTGTACACGGTGATGGGGTCGGCCGGGATGACGGAGTATGCGCCGAAGCCGCGCGTGAAGTATTCGCGGTCGGTGAGGTTGCGCACGCTCAGACGCCACATGACATCCTCATACGCGTAGGACATACCGACATCCAACGTCAGCACGCCATCGATCGCGAAGACGTTCTCCTCGGAGATGAACTGCTCACTAACATGACGCGCTCCGAAAGCCACGCCCAATCCGCTGTCCAGGCGCTTCTCGGCCCAGACGTTCAGTATATGCTCCGGGGCGAACGCGGGCGTTGCGCCGGCCCGGTCGACGGTCTGCACGTCGAAACCCGCGGCCGTCTGGACGACGGCGGTCTGCGTGAATTCCGTGTATTCCGCGCGATTCAGGGCGCAGGAGGCGTACACGCTGAGCGTGTCGTCGGGATGCGCCTCGGCCGCCATCTCGACGCCCCGTGACCGCTGCGTGCCTATCTGCTCGGTGATCTGCGATGTGTCCGGTATGGTGATGTCGCGTTCGAGAGAGTATACGGCAAGCGACGCGCGCAACCTGCCGTCCATCAGGATGTGCTTTGTCCCGGCCTCGTATTGCGTGCTCTCCTCGGCCGCGACATCGCCGATGACGCGGCTGGACGGCGGGGCGAAGGCGCGGCCGAAGTTCCCGTAGACGGAGAGCGTGGTGGACGGCGTGTACGTCGCGCCGACAATGGGACTGAGCTGCGCGTAGTCGCGCTGGAGTCCGCTGACGTCGTCCTCGTAGTCGATCCAATCGTGGCGCGCCCCCAGAAGCACCTGCACGTTGTCGGACAGAGCCACGTGGTCCACGAGGTATGGCGCCGCGACCAGCGTGGTGGCGTCGACGGTCTGAAGGGCGCCGGGGATCTGGGCGAGTGTCGCCGTCGCGGTCTCGACCGGCCTGAAGATGTCGATGTTGGGCAGCGCCGCGACATCCAGCGTGAACCGGTCTGTCAGTTGCATCGCTTCAACGCCGAGAAGGACCGTGTGGCGGAGAGCGCCCGTGTCGAACCGAAGCAGCGCCTCCAGCTGATTCCCGCGCGCGCGCTGCTCGTCGTCCAGTGATGTGAGAGTCCGGAAGGTCTCCCAAGAGCCTGTCTGGTTTGGGAAGGCTCCGTTCAGCAGCGTTCCGTCGGAAAGCCAATCGAGGTCGGTGCAGTATGCCTTGTTGCGTAGGGTGACCCACCCTCCGAGCTCGGCCGTCAAGTCGAGCCGCCCGCGGAGGGTGGTCTGCTCGGAGCGGTCGAAGGGGGACTGATACGACCGAGTCGCAGGCACGTCCGGTGGCACGTGGCCGTTTACCAGGGGGAGGCCCGCGTCGGACGCGTAATCGAGCTCGGCGTATTCGAAGCTCAGGTCGAGGGTGACGTCCTCGTCGGGGCGCCAGCGCAGAGACGGGTTGACGGCGAGCGTGGTGTTCTCCTTGGCGTCACGGTAGCCTTCGGAATCGCGCCATAGCCCGTTCAGGCGGAGGGCGATGTCGTCATCGTGCGCCCAGCCGACATCGACGGTTCCGCGGCTCGTTTGGAACGCCCCGTACGTGACGCCGAACGAGCCGTGATCGGCGAACCGCGGGGCCTTCCTCACGAGATTCACGGCGCCGGAAAGCGGGTTGGCTCCGTAAAGGAACGCCGCGGGACCCTTGAGCGCCTCCACGCGTTCGATGTTGTAGAGGTTGTAGAAGCTGACCTCCGGCTCGATCGCGCCGTCGGTCAAGACCAACCCGTTCGTGAGCGACTCGAATCCTCGGATGTAGAAGAGGTCGTGCACGCCGAATCCGCTTTGGGTGTTCACGCCAGCGGCGTTCCGAAGCGCGTCCCCAAGCACGTCGGCGCCTTGCGCCTCAATGACGTCCCGCGTGACTACGGCCACGCTCGCGGGGG
>NYZG01000298.1 GCA_002687025.1 Candidatus Poribacteria bacterium | reverse complement strand
GGAGATGCCCGAGGAGGAGGATGTCACGCCGGTCGTCGTCACGGCCGCGCGGGCACTCGCCGAAGACATCGAGACACGCTACCCGCACATAAACGTCTACCTCACCGGGCAGACGATGCTGAACAACGCCTTCGCCGAGTCGTCGATGAGCGACATGACGGTGCTGATGCCGATCATGTTCGGCGTCATCGTGCTGGCGATGGTCGTACTGCTCAGGTCGTTCTCCGGGACGATCGGCACGGTGCTGGTGATCGTCTTCTCGGCGACGACGGCGATGGGCCTGATGGGATGGCTCGGTATGCCGCTCACGTCGCCCACGGCGTCGGTCCCGACGATGGTGCTCACCCTCGCAGTGGCCGACAGTATCCACCTCCTCGTGACCATGCTCAGGTCGATGCGCCTCGGGGAATCGAAGCGCGAGGCGATCGTCCACAGCGTCGTCATCAACATGCAGCCCGTATTCCTCACGAGCGTGACGACGGCCATCGGCTTCTTGAGCATGAACTTCAGCGACGTGCCGCCGCTGCGTGACCTCGGGAACGCGACAGCGATCGGAGTGTTCGCGGCGTTCGGGCTCTCCATCGGATTCCTGCCCGCGATGATGGCGATATTGCCGCTTCGCGTGCGCGCGGCTCAGGCGGATCGGCCGCAGCGCATCGACGCGCTGGCCGACTTCGTCGTGCGCAAGCGGACCCCGCTGCTGTGGGGTTCGGTGGCGGTTGTCGCTCTCTTCGCGGCGCTCGTGCCGATGAACGAACTGAACGACGAGTTCGTCAACTACTTCCACGAGAACGTCGCGTTCCGCACGGACACGGACTTCACCACGGAGAACCTCTCGGGCATCTACGCCGCTGAGTTCTCACTGAGTTCCGGCGAGGACAACGGCATCAGCGACCCGGCCTACCTGGCGAAGGTGGACGAGTTCGCGACGTGGTATCGCGAGCAGCCGGATGTTGTGCACGTCGCCGTCCTGACGGACACCATGAAGCGCCTGAACCAGAACATGCACGCCGACGATCCCGCCTGGCACAAGCTGCCCGAGCAGCGCGACCTGGCGGCACAGTATCTGCTGCTCTACGAGATGTCGCTGCCGTTCGGCCTGGACCTGAACAACCAGATCGACATCAGCAAGTCGGCCACCCGCATGGTCGTCACGATGGGTAACGTGAGTTCCCGCGAGATGCGCGGGCTTACGACCGCCGGCGAGGAGTGGCTGAAAGACAACGCCCCCGCTGCGATGTTCTCGCACGGCGTCGGCCCGGCGGTGATGTTCTCCTACATCTCCGACCGGAACATCAAGAGCATGCTGCTGGGGACGCTGGTCGCCATCGGCCTTGTAGCGATTGCGCTGTGCGTCGCCCTGCGTAGCGTGAAGTTCGGGCTGCTCAGCATGGTCCCGAACCTCGTGCCGGGCATCATGGGCTTCGGCCTGTGGGGGCTGCTCTACGGCCAGATCAACCTTGGGCTGTCGGTCGTGGTGGCGATGACGTTCGGGATCGTGGTAGACGACTCCGTGCATTTCCTCAGCAAATACCTGCGCGCCCGGCGCTCCGGCGACGACCCCGAAGCGGCCGTACGGTACGCGTTCTCGACCGTTGGGGTGGCGCTCGTGGTCACGACGATCGTGCTGGTCGGCGGGTTCTCAATCATGGCGCAGTCCTCGTTCGACATGAACTCGGGCATGGGCAGACTCACGGCGCTGACAATCGCCTTCGCGCTGGTGGCCGACTTCTTCCTCCTGCCGTCTCTACTCATGAAGGTAGAGCAACGCGCCCTTGACGCCGCCCGCGTGCCGGCCGCCGATCGGCAGACCGAGGGCGCGCCGGCAAGCTAACCGCTTCACACCGCCCGCATAGGAAAGGACCGAACGATGGAATGCAGATGCACGCGCCGGGACACCTCGCAGTCACCGAACCCGTTCTGGATGGGCGTCGTGTTCTGGGGGCTCGTGATGGCGGTCGGTGTGACGTTGACCGCCTCGGGGCAGACGCCCGAGGAGAAAGGCCTCGCGATCGCCACCGAGGCGAACGCGCGGGACATCGGTTGGGGCGACATGAGCGCTGAGCTGCGCATGATCCTCCGCAACCGGAACGGCGACGAGAACACACGCCACATGAGCACGCGCGCCCTGGAAGTCGCCGACGACGGGGACAAGACGCTCGTCGTGTTCAAAGAGCCGCGTGACGTGAAGGGGACGGCCTTCCTGTCGTTCAGCCACAAGACGGGCGACGACGACCAGTGGCTCTACCTGCCGGCCCTGAAGCGGGTGAAGCGGATCACGTCTCGGAACAAGTCCGGGCCGTTCATGGCGAGCGAGTTCGCCTACGAGGACATCTCGTCCCAGGAGGTCGAGAAGTACACCTACAAGTGGCTCCGCGACGACGAACTGGATGGCGTCGACTGCTTCGTCATCGAGCAGTACCCGGTCGACAAAGGATCAGGCTACACACGTCAGGTCGCCTGGATCGGCAAGGCGGAGTACCGCCCGTGGAAGACCGACTTCTACGACCGGAAGGAGTCGCTCCTCAAGACGCTCACGTACAGCGGCTACCAGCAGTACCTCGACAAGTTCTGGCGCGCCGACGTGATGGAGATGGTGAGCCACCAGACCAAGAAGGGCACGCGCCTCGAATGGCTCGGGTACGCCTTCGGCGTCGGGCTGGACGAGGGCGACTTCAACCAGAACAGCCTCAAGCGGGCTCGATAGGGGTGACGTCCGTGTCGTTCACCAGAAATGCGCGACGGCTCGCGATACTGACTACCGCGTGCGTGGCCGTGATCGCCACGCGCGCGCCGGCCGTGGAACTGAGCGGGTACGTCTCGTTCGACCCCCGCGTGTTCCCGGGCGATCCGCTCTATGCCGATCAGCACGAGATGGCGTCGTTGTCGCTGTCAGCTCAGCCGGAGCTGTACGCCGAATGGGCCGACGGTGACCAGAGCCTGCTGTTCGTCCCGTTCTTCCGGTACGATCAGCAGGACTCGCGTCGGACCCACGTGGACGTACGCGAGGCGTTCTACCTGATGGTGGGAGACACGTGGGAGTTACGCGCAGGCTTGCAGAAGGTGTTCTGGGGCGTCACGGAGTCTCAGCACCTCGTGGACGTCATCAATCAGACGGACGCCGTCGAAGACGTGGACGGCGAGGACAAGCTCGGGCAGCCCTCCGTCAGTCTCGCGCTGATACACGACTGGGGCGTGCTCGATCTGTACCTGCTCCCCGGCTTCCGCGAGCGGACGTTCCCCGGTCGTGAGGGCCGCCTTCGCCCGCCGCTGTACGTAGACACCGACCTGACCACCTACGAGTCTGACACCGAGGAGTGGCATGTTGACTGGGCGGCGCGGTGGTCGCACACGCTCGGGGCGTTCGATTTGGGCGTGTCGCACTTCTCGGGCACGAACCGTGAGCCGGGCTTTGCCCCAGTGGTCACAGCGGGTGGCGAGCCGGTCCTCGCGCCGCACTACAGCCTCATCGACCAGACGGGGATAGACGCGCAGGCGATCACGGCGGGTTGGCTCTGGAAGCTGGAAGTCGTCAACCGCTACGGCGACGGCGACCGGTTCGCCGCTCTCACCGGCGGCTTCGAATACACGTTCGCGAACGTTCGCGACACGGGGATCGACATCGGCCTCCTCGGCGAGTACCTCTGGGACGAGCGCGGCGAGGACGGGACATCCCCGTTGGAGGACGACCTCTTCGTGGCGACGCGCGTCGCGCTCAACGACGTGCAGGACACGGCGATCCTCGCCGGCGTGATGGTCGACCGCGATACGCAAGGCGCGAGCGGACTCGTCGAGGCGAGCCGTCGCGTAGGTGAGGCCTGGAAGCTGTCGCTCGAGGCTCGCGCAGTGTTTGGAACGGACGCTGCGGACCCGTTGCACGCGTTCCGGCAGGACGATACTTTCAGGATAGACCTGGCGCGGTACTTCTAGCCGAGCCGCGGACGCGCGAACACCCAGGACGCCCACAGATGCAGCTGGCCAGGATCGTCATCATCGGCGGGGACGCCGCCGGGATGAGCGCCGCCAGCAAGATTCGTCGCACCGATCCCGACGCGCAGGTGACCGTGCTGGAAAAGGGCATCTGGGTTTCCTACTCCGCCTGCGGCCTGCCGTTCTTCTTGCAGGGCGTCGTGCCGGAGATCGGCGACCTTGTGGCGCGCACGGCGCAGGAACATCGCGCGAACGGCATCGACGTGCGCACGAACCACGAGGCCGTGGGCATCGACGCTCGCAGGCGCGTGGTGACCGCCTCCACGGAAGAGGGCGAGCAGACCTTCCCGTACGACAAGCTGCTGATAGCCACCGGCGCGCGGGCGCGTCGCCCTGCGTTCGCGGACACGGACATGGGAGGCGTGGACGTTCTGCGAGGAATCCCGGACGCCTTGTCCATGCGCACGCACATCGAGAGGCGCCGTCCGCGGCACTGCGTATTGGTCGGCGGCGGGTACATCGGCATTGAAATGGCCGAAGCGTTGCGAGCGCTCGACATCGAGGTCACGCTCGTCGACCACGGGTCATCCATCCTCAAGATTCTCGACGCGGAGATGTCAGCGCTCATCGCGGCGTGCCTGACGGAGAACGGCGTCACCGTTCGATATGAGCGCGACGTCACGGAGTTAGTCGGAACCGATATCGTCGGGGGCGTCACGTTCGCCGACGGCTCGACGCTACCGGCGGACATGGTAGTCGTGGGCGCAGGCGTGGAGCCGAACGCGGAGATCGCGCGCGAGGCCGGGATCGCCCTCGGCGACACGGGCGCGATCCGCGTCGACGCCGCGCAGCGGACGAGCCAGTTCCACGTGTACGCCGCCGGCGACTGCGCCGAGGCCCGACATCTCGTCCTCGGCCGCGATGTCCACATCCCCCTCGGCACGACCGCCAACAAGCAGGGACGCGTGGCGGGCGAGAACATGGTCGGCGGAAACGCGAAGTTCGGTGGCGTCGTCGGGACGATGGTGTGCAAGGTGTTCGATCGGGCCTTCGCCAGGACCGGCCTGACGCAGGCGCAGGCGGAGCAAGCGGGGATGCACGCCAGATCCGTGCAGGTCGAAGTACCGTCCCGCGCGGGGTACTACGAGAATCCCCCGACGATCCACGCGCGCATGACCGTCGAGCAACGTAGCGGGCGGCTTCTAGGCGCTCAGCTCTACGGCGACGACACGGTGGCGAAGCGCATCGACGTGGCCGCCACCGCGCTCCACGCGCGCATGACGGTGGAGGAATTCACGCAGTTGGACCTGAGCTACACGCCGCCGTTCTCGCCCGTGTGGGACCCCCTCGTAGTCGCCGCGAACGTGGCGTCCAGATAGCGCGCGCCACTATCACGGCGTCGGTTTCGCGATGCTTGCCCGCACGAGCGCCGGAGGCCGTTGGCTTCAGCGCACCGGGCGGGTCGTGGTCGTGGAACCCAGAGGGGGCCACCTGCCCCGCGGGACGTCATCCCCACCACGGCTCGCCGTCGGCGCGATTCGCCTTGATGTACTCCTGGTCCAGGTCCAGGCCGATGCCGGGCGCGGTGGACACTTGCATCTTGCCGTCCCGTATAACGGGGGCGTTGCTCGCAGCCTCGGGGCCCGTGTTTCCGTTACGGGTGCATTCCATTAGCGGGCAGTTGAATATGGCCGCGGACAACTGCTGCGACGCCATGTTGAGCGCGAGCCCGCTCACGTTGTGCAGCGAGATTGGGATGCGGTACCGCGCCGCCATGTCGGCGATGATCCTCGTCCCGGTGATCCCGCCTGAGTTGATGAGGTCCGGCTGCAATATATCCACGGCCTGGTTCTGGAGGAACGGCAGCGCCGCGTCGAGCAATTCCAGATTCTCGCCCGTCATGATGGGGAGCCGCGTCGCCTGTCTGAGCGCCATCCACGCGTCGGAGTATTCCGGCGCCAGCGGGTCTTCGTAGAACAGGGGGTCGATGTGCTCGATCGCCTGGGCCACGCGGATCGCGCTGGGGAGGTCGAGCTCGTTGTGGCAGTGGACGATGATGTCGATGTGCTCGGGGATCGCCTCGCGGGCGAGTGTGTACGCACGGTGGACTTTCCGCGCGTCCCGCGGGCCGATGCTCGGTATGTACTCCTGCATGCGCGCCCCGAGGGCGTGATGGATGTCCACCTTGTACGCGGTGAACCCGAGGAGGTCTTCAGCCAGCGCCTGCCCGCGATCCCTCCACTCGGACCTGCTCAGGAAGTCGCCACCGGGACAGTGCGAGTAGAGCTGTATCTCGTCGCGGAAGTTCCCGCCCAGCAGCTTGCTGACCGGCTGCCCAAGGAGCTTTCCCGCGAGATCCCACAGCGCGATGTCGATGCCGCTCAATACACGCGTCTGCCGGCCACGCTGGGGGTAGGCGTAGAACATGTTGTGGAAATGGACCTGAATCGCCAGCGGGTCCTTGCCGATCAGCCCCAGGTGGGGGAGACGGCTGCCCTCTAGGCCAGCAATCACGGAGCGCGCGAACGGGCCCGTCCCGCCGCAGGGCCCGTAGCCGTCGACGCCCACATCGGTCTCGATCTTCACCAACGTCCGGCGACCGTATTGAAGCGCCTTGATCGCGGTGATTTCGGCGCCGCCGGCATTCCCCGTCGGGATGGCCGACGCGGCCCGCGCCGCGAGCGCCATCTGTGGTGTCCCGATCATCGGTCCTCCTCCGGGCGCTGAGCTACCCAGCATTGCAGGTACAGATCGACTCGCGCCGACGATAGGCTACTCGAACCACCGTGCGCTGATGCCTTCGCCACGCCACACCTGCCGTCCTCGGCGCGGGAAACCGACTGTCGGGACGCGGTGTCGTGGGGCATCAGGCTGGGGCTACATGTGTGGTGAGGGCTCCGTCCTCGTCGATGACAGCGACGAGCGACATGCGCCGGTCGGAGAGGTCCTCCTCGCCTCTGACGAAGACGTACCTTCCTCGCAGCACGAATTCATCGAGGCAGAACTGGGCGACATCCGGGCTCGACGGCACACGCACGTCGATGTCGATCGGCAGGGGCTGGAAGCCATGGAAGCGGAACAGGTTGATCCAGAATATGTCGGGCTGCTCATTGCAGTGGTGCAGGTGGTCCTGGTTGGTCCCGGGCGGTTCGGATGAGAACCAGCACACATCGCTGTGCTCGCTGATGGTCTGTATGAGCTGGCTGCTGAAGGGTGTTTCGATGTGCTCGGCGACCTCGGTGCACATGACGATGTCGAATCGCCGATCCAACTGCAGCGGCAGCCTCAAGTCGTGCCTATGCAGTCTGTCCGCGGGCGTGCCAAGCTCCAGGGCGCGCGCGACACCGGCCTCGCTTCCCTCGACGGCCGTAACGTCGGCCCCGGCCGCGAGCAGCGCGCGCGTGAACTGGCCCTGACCACATCCCAGATCGAGCACGGCGCCGACATCACGGCCGGACACGTCGCGACCTGCCGCGAGCAAGGACGCGACGATGATCCCAACGACGAGTCGGTGTACGTGATCGTCCGAGTAGTACCGGTCCGAGTAGAATCCGTCCAGGTCGAATATCTCGAAGGCGTTCGGCTCGTCGGCGTCGAACCACCAGTTGTGCGTCGCGTGCGGGAGATACCCGTCGTTGGAGGGGTCGGAAAGGTCGATGTACTTACGTCGCTGCACCGCGTGATCTCCGTATGTACGCTCGCGCCTGTCGGCGAACGGTTGGCATGCCGAACAGGCTTACCACCCACATCATCGCGAAACGTCCATCGCGCCAGGACCGACACGGCACGAGCGCGCACTTCTAGCGGGAGGCCGCGTCACCTGATGCGATCATCCCTCGGGCGCGGCTCCATCGTGACTCTCCAAGGATACGCAGTCAATGTCGAAAGCGCTACCGAGGTTCGGTATCGTGTCCGACTTGCCCTGGCACATCTCTTCCTGAGTGACCACGGCGTGATCGCGCGGCAAATCAAGCCGGGCCCTGTCCCGCGTAGTCTGAGCGCGTCGCCGCCACGCCGGTCGACCGTGGGTGTCAGGGGTCGTCGAGCCGGCGCCCGATTATAGTCCGAGTTGGACTGTTGCCGCGGAGATACGAGATGCAAGATGGAAGAGGGAGGATCGCGCCATGGCAGCCAGCGCGAGAACCGAGGTTCGGAGGATCCGCGGGTCCCTCGGGGTGATCCTGTCGAAGATGAGCACACGCGAGGGCGATGAGCTTGCCGTCATCCAGATGGAGAACGGCCTGCTCCTCACGCCCTACGACGAGGAGTTCGAGCGCACGATGGAGTCGTACGCAGTCGCGAGGAACCGGTACCGGAGCGCTCTCAGGGAGTTGGCGAAGTGGGCGAGCCGAGGCGGCTCAGCCGATAGGCTGTGGATGCCATGCACTTCGACCTGCTCCGCGCGTTCGGGGAGCAGCAAGGCGTGCGAGACGACGGGGCTATCGAGTCGGCGCTCGCGCGCCCCCGCAACAAGGCGGCCTACGACAAGCCGTCGCTGTCTGACCTCGCCGCGGCCTACACCTTCGGCCTCGCCAGGAATCACGGATATACCGACGGCAATAAGCGCGTCGCCCTCGCGGCAGGCGCGACGTTTCTGCACGCCAACGGCATCGACTTCATCGTGGACGAGCAGGAGGCGGTGGTCGCTATCCATGCCCTATGCGAGGACGAGATCGACGAGCCGACACTCGTCGCCTGGTTCCGGGAGAACTCCGCGCCTCGATAGGTGATGCAGCGAACATCCTACACGATTACGCCCTGGGACGCGCACTCACGGACATCTCCGCCCTAATTGGAAACCCAGGGATCTTCGAGCAGTTGGGAGCCTCGGAGCTGTTCGCGGCTCCCCTTAGAGACTATCTCAACCACATGACCCATCCTGTCGATAGGGCTTCTGAGTGCTATGCACAGGAGATCATGGCGTGAGCGAGACCGACAAGAAGCCAGAACCCACTATCT
>NYZG01000297.1 GCA_002687025.1 Candidatus Poribacteria bacterium | reverse complement strand
CTCCGATAGTAGACGATAATCGCGCGCAATGCTGGCGACGCGTATCATCCCCCGCGCGATACACTGGACGAAGCCATGAAGGCCGCCCTCGTAGTACATCGCGTGACGCGAAACATCGACGACAACATGCGTCGGATGTTGCGCGCCGTCGAGGACGCGGCCCGCGCGGAGGCGAGGCTCGTCCTATTCGCGGAGATGGCGGCCACCGGCTTCATCAACGGCGATGACTCGCGGCGGGATCGCATGGTCGCCCAGCCCATCCCCGGGCCGATCACGGACTGCTTGGCGGCCTCCGCGCGCGAGCATGGCGTGTGGATCGGCGTTGGGGTCTTCGAGCGCGACGACCCCGCGCTGTACGACTCCGCGGTCCTCGTCGACGCCGACGGTCGCATCTGCCTGAAGTACCGCCGCATGCAGCCGAATTGGCGCACGCGTCGCGCCGATCCCGACATCTACCGCCTCGGCGACGGCGTGACCGCAGTCGAGACGCCGTTCGGGCGTGTCGCGTTCCTGCTGTGCGGCGACCTGTTCGACGATGGCATCGTGGATCGACTGCGCGCGCTGCAGCCCGACCTCCTGCTCTTCCCCTTCGCCCGATGTTTCAGCGACGGCGCCGTCGACCAACGACGTTGGGACGAAGACGAACTGCCTGACTCCCTCGCACGCGTCCGACGCGCGGGGGTCAGGACGCTGATGGCGAACTATATCGCCGACCCGGAGCTCGATGGAGGCAGCTTCGGCGGCGCGCTGGATGTGGCTCCCGACGGGACGTTGCTCGCGTCCCTGGCGTTGGGCTCTGTGGGCTCCCTGCTCGTCGATTTGGAACGGTCATGATGCGCTCGACCGCAGCGGCGCCGCGCGCGTTGTGCCGCGCGTTGTGCAATGGACGGAGCGTGGCTATCCTCATGCGGCGCCGCCGATCACCGACAGTTCGATGGCAGGAGTTGGCATGCCAGGGCACATTGCGCTGCTTCGCCTTACCAGGGTCGGCATACTGTTCCTCATGGTAGGAACGCCGCTGGTGGCCGCGGCTGTCCTGTTCCGCCACTGGCGCGGTCTAGCGGCAGCCAAGGAATCCGAGCAGACCGCGGCGCTCCGTGAAGAGATGCACGAACTGCGCGACAGCATGGAGGCCCGCTTCGCCGACATCACCCTCATGCTCGATGACATGCAGAAGCGACAGCTTCCACCCCGCCCGGGCGGGGACTGAGCCGCGTGACAGTCGCGCGCGCTACGGCGGCGTGTTGGTTCTATCTTGCAGCGTTCATCCTCTCATCGACAGGTTCCGCGATGGCTGCTGAATGGTCGGCGCCGGGTGGTGGCGCTGGGCGGACGGGTCGCGTGTCGCTGCCGACGCCGCTCGACCGGCCTGCCGTCCGTCACGAGATACCCACCGTGGCCCGCGAGGGCCTCATCGCAGCTTCGCCCGGCGGCGGGTCCGTCCTGTCTCATCCGGCGCCAGAGGCCGGGATGACCGTCGCGGATCAGGTCGCGTGGGGTCTGCGCGCACCGCTAAGGGATGTCGCGGGCGACGGCGCGCTCGTCGATCCTCCGTCGGCTCCGGGCGCGCGCTGGGGGAAGTTCCTGCCGGATATCGCCGGCCTACAGCGGCTTAGCTGGACCACCGGGTGGGGGCCGAGTGGATCGCTACAGATGCACTCGTTCGAGGGCGGCGCCGACGATCCGAGACTCGTCTGGGACGTCGGACACGACGGCGCCGTCTATTCGCCACTCGTTGTTGTGGGAGACATCGACGGTGACCACGCGAGCGAGGTCGTCGTCTCCACATGGCATGGCGTGCTCGTGTACGACATCGCGACCGGCGCCGAGAAACACCTGGCAAAGTACCGCGACACGCACGCGCGGCACTACGGGTCGCTGGCATTACACACCGACGCGCGGGGACGCGTCTATATCCTGGTGGTGGGCGACTTCGCCGGGCATATCGCGTCGCTCGCGGTTCGCGACGGCTCTCTCTCTCCACTATGGCATGAGCAGTTCGACCCGCAGTCCGAGCAGGGCATCGACCGACGGTTCACGATCAATCGGATCGGCCCGGACCCGATGGGAGACTTCGACGGCGACGGGCGCGCTGAAGCGCTGATGAACGTCTTCAACGAGGCCGGTGACGGGAAGTGGCATCTCCTCGCGTACGACCTGGAAACCGGCGAGCGCGTCCTCGACGTCCCGGACGAGTTCGTCCAGGGTCACTGGGACATCGACGGCGATGGAACGCCTGAGCTGCTGTCGCAGCGGGCCGTCGGGCGGGCCGTGGCGACGAACGGCGCCATCCACGTCCGACGGTGGAATGAGGTCTTGTGGTCGCATGCGTCTTCACGCTGGGCGGTGCGTACGCTTGCACACCTGCCACTGACGCACGACACGGGCGCGACCCGAGGACGCGAGACGGTCGTCACGTTGGCCGGCGCGGCGGTGTACACGACATTTGGCGATGTCGATAGCGTACGCGCCGTGAGTCTCGCATCGGACGGCGCGCCGCGTACGTCGTGGCGGGTCGACGGGACGCCCCGGATGCGTCTCGATGCGGTGTCGGCGCGGGGCGAGGATGTCCTGATACGCGTACGGGGCCCGCGCGACGTGACGGGCGAGGTCTCCGCCGAAGGACGACGCCTATCGGTCGTGGCGTCCTCGGTCGCATCTCACGGCGCCGCGTCTCCTGTTGTTCTCGATACGAGCGGCGGCCCTGTAGTAGCAGTCGCGGACACACTCGACACGGTATCCGCGTGGCGTGTGGCGGAGGACGGCGCGACGCGACTGTGGACACGTCCGGGACGCGCGATGACGACGCAGGCGCCCCAGATGCTCGGCGTCGTCGCCGGGGACATCGACGGGGACGGCTCCGCCGAAGCGCTCACCGTGCGCGAGACGCACTCCGGCGAGTCGGAGCTCGTCGCGTACCGGCTCGACGGCTCCGAGGCGTGGACGCACGTGGTCGACGGCTACGGCGGTCGCGCGCCGGTCTGGAACGAGGGCGGCGTCACGCGATGGGCGGTTGGACACTTTCTCGACGCGGAACGCCTGGACGTCCTCGTCTCCGTGCGCCGTTCGATCATGCACAGCGATGAGACGCTGCTCATCCGCAGCGATACGCACGAGACGGTTTGGCGGCGGGACATCCTTGACGTTCGCGCGCCGTGGTCGGACGGCTCGTGGCAGCACACGCGTGGGTACGGCGGCGGGCCGATGGCGTTCGCCGACGTGGGCCGGGACGGTCTCAACGACATCATCATGTGCTATCCCGCGGAATACTCGGTCGTGGACGGCGCCACGGGCGAGCAGATGCACGTCATGGACGCCGGGCCGCTTCCAGGGACGGACGGCTACTGGGTACCGTCAGGCGAGCCGCTCGCGGCGGACCTCGACGGCGACGGCGATATCGAGACGCTGTGGCGCGGGCCGGGGATGCTACTGGCGATACGCCACGGCGAGCGCGCGGCGCTGATGTGGCGGACCGACACCGAGGACGGCGCGAGCGGCGCCGCCGCGCTGGCAGATGTGGACGGCGAAGGTCGGCCGGCCGTCGGCGCAGCGGGATTCCGCGATGGCTTCCGATGCTACGACGCGGCCACCGGCGACGTCCTCTGGCGCCTCGACGGCGGAGCGTCGCCGGTGTCGAACACGCTGGCCATTGACGTGGACGGCGACTCGCGCGATGAGTTCATCTGGGCCGACGGCGCGGCGATCGTAGCCGCGCGCGATGGCGTGGTCCTGTGGGAGGCGTCCGCGCCCGCGAACGTGCGGCATCTGGCGCCGATTCGCGTTTCGGCGCGCGCCGGCCTGCTGGCGGCATGCGAGAATGGCGTAGTGTACGTCTTGTGGTGATGGCACGGACGGGAGGACAGGAACATGGCGACGTTGGCGATTCACGGCGGGACGCCCGCGGTGTCCAAGCTACGGACGGAATGGCCGGTGCGCGGCGACCTGGAACGGGAGAACGTCCTCGATGTGCTCGACAGCGGGAGTTGGTGCAGCCTCGGGCACGACGGCAGCAAGGTGACGGCGGCGATGGAGGCGTTCCGCGAATGGATCGGGACGAAGCACGCCACCGCCTGCACATCGGGGACGAGCGCGCTCGAGCTGGCGCTAAGGGCGTGCGGAATCCAACACGGCGACGAGATCATCGTGCCCGCCGTCACGTTCTATGCGTCGGCGTCGGCGATCGTCATGGCCGGGGGCGTGCCGGTGTTCGTCGATATCGACCCCAACACGTACCAGATATCGGCCGAGGCCGCGGCGGCGGCCGTCACCGACAGGACGACGGGCATCATGCCGGTGCACTACGGTGGATATCCGGCCGACATGGACGCCATCAGCGCGCTGGCGGATAAGCGCGGGCTGTTCGTCGTCGAGGACTGTGCCGAAGCGCACGGCTCCGAGTGGCGCGGCCGGAAGGTGGGGTCTCTCGGTTCGGTTGGGGCTTTCAGCTTCCAGATGGGCAAGCCGCTCACCGCGGGCGAGGGCGGCGCCATCACGTTCGACGACGACGCGTACAGCATCAGCCAATACCAGTATCCGCGCACACGCACGGCGGCCGACGGCACGGAGGAGTCGTACCACGTCGCCTGCGGGAACTTCCGCATGTCGGAGTTCGTCGGGGCGATCCTGCTGTCGCAGATATCGCGTGTCCGCGAACAGACCGAGGCGCGCTGGGCCAACGGGGAGTACTTCGCCGAGGAGCTGGAGAAGATCGACGGCGTGTCGGCGCTCAAGCGCGACCCACGGATCACGAAGCGCGGATACTACTTCTACTTCATCCGGTACGACGCGTCTGCATGGAACGGCGTCAGCCGAGATCGGTTCATGGAGGCGCTCCGGGCGGAGGGCGTCAGCTGCGGGACCGCGCACAACGACCCCGTGTACGAGTATGCCGCGTTCAAGGACATGCCCGCGCGTCAGGGCGTGGAGGTCGATTGCCCGGAGGCCGAGCGCGTCTATCACACGGAAGTCGTCGCGTTGGGGAAGGACTTCCTCATGTATCGCGAGAACATCGACGCCGTAGTGGGAGCGATCCGCAAGCTGCGTGAGAACGTAGGCGATATCCCCGGGTAGACGAGTTGCGGCAGTGTCTCGGCTATGCTGCACCCATGACGGACGCGTACGCGTAATGCCAGTCCTCGACGTGGTTCAGCACGACGCCGGAGGCAGTCGTCAGCGCGCGGCCGACGGTGGCGCTGATGTCGTCGATCTTGGTCTGATCGCGCACGCGTGTTCGGACGTGCTGGTTCCATTCGGCGACGACGTCCGCGTCGACGCGGCCGTTCGCCTCGACCCACGACTCGAATTCGCAGTAGTCGGGTTGTTCCGTCCTGATGTACCCCGCGGCCTCGGTTGGGTCCAATCCCAGACGTGTCAGCACCTCCCAATCGAGGCCGCCTCCGTGGCGCAGGTGCGGGTAATCTTCGTGCAGCATGCCGCCTGCGCGTAGGAGGCATTTGAGCCACGTCCGTGGCAGCTGACACACCCCGAGGGGGCCGTAGTCGATGGTCGATATGAGCGGCACGACCGGCTCATCCAGTCCGGTCACATCGCGAGCATAGAAGAGCTGCCAGTCCTGTAGCGCGTTCAGGATGACCGCGGAGTCGATGCCGGCGTCGGCAGGGAAGCCGATGTCGCCGTATGTCTCGGCGATCTTCTCGGGCCGTGTGTGGACTCTCGCGCGTACGCTCTCGTTCCACGCGTCCGCGGCCTCGCGGTCGATGGATCCGCCGCTGCGGGCGAGCACCCAGTCCTCGAAATCCACGTAGGTGGGAAGGCTTTGCCTGATCCACTTCAGCGTCTCGTCCCTGTCGAGACCCAGGACGTTGAGGACGTCGGCGTCGAGTCCGCCGCCGCAGTCGGGGTAGGTTCCGTCGAGCATGCCATGCGCGCGCAGAAGAACCTTCCACCAGAACCGGGGCAGTTGGCAGACTTCCAGGGGGCCGTGGCAGATGCTGCTGATAAGCGGGATCATCGAGGTCTCCATCGGTGGCGCGTGCCCGACAGCTTACCGCGTCGCCGGCCCCGTGTGTAGCGCGGCCGCGCGTGCGCCCCTGCGCCGTTGCCTGCGACAGGTCGGCGCCGTAAGGTGGACGCTCACCACGGCCCACGGGAACACGTCATGCTCGTGCTCTGCAACGGGATGGCTCGCTCAGGATCCACACTCCAGTACAACCTCGTGTGCGATGTCGTGGAAGCCGCGGGCGTGGGGACGGGTCATGGAGGCGCCGAGAACGACCTGGGCCCCGGCCCGGACCTGCGGGAGGCCAACGCGACACCCGAGGTGAAGGTGTACAAGGCTCACGAGGCGCTGCGCGGCACCGTGCCGTGGATCGCCCAGGGGCACGACGGCGTGCGCATCTGCTACATACACCGTGACTTGCGGGACGTCGCCGTGTCGCTCCGTGAGATGCAGGGGGGCGAGGAAGACCATATCGTGGGTGTCTTGGACGACGCGGTGCTGGCGTACAACGAGCTGAGGCCTGTCCGAGACTCACCGTACGTACTCTGGCAGTGCTACGAGGACGTCGTCGCGGATGTCCGAGGCGCGACGGGGGAGATCGCGCGCTTCCTGAAACTGGAGGTTCCCTCCAATATCATCGACGAGATCGCCGACGGTTGCGCCATCGACAGCGCTCGGCAGGTGATGACCCAAGTTCGGCGTCTGATGGAAGCGGACCTCGCGCGCGCCGATGCCAGCGAAGTGCGCCGTGTCCGCAAGGCGATGCGAGACCGGACACAGGACTGGCGAGACCCTGTGACGCTGATTCACTGGAACCACATATCGAGGCACGGTGGGGCGTCTGGAGTCTGGAGAACAGAGTTGCCGGAGCCGCTGCTCGCGACGATCGTCGAACGTTACGCCGAGTGGTTTGCCGACGCAGGCTACGCCACCGACGACGCGCAGGTCGTGGGCGAGGAAGGAGTCGGGGAGTGAATCAGACGCAGTACGGGATCGGCGTGGTAGGGCTGGGGATTGGGCAGCAACACCTGGAGGCGTACCGGCGCAAGGGCCTGCGCGTGGCCGCCATCTGCGACCTCGACGACGCGCTACGGGCCCGCACTGCGGAGAAGTTCGATATAGGGACGACGTACGCGAACGTGTACGACATGATCGCGGATCCGTCCGTCGACGTGGTCGACCTCGCGTTACAGCCGTGGCTGCGGCTGCCCGTCGTCGTCGCCGCGGCGGAAGCGGGTAAGCACGTGCTCTGCCAGAAGCCGTTCGCGATGAGCATGCGGCAGGGCGTCGCCATGGTCGAGGCGTGCGAACGGCACGGCGTCATGCTCATGGTGAATCAGAACTCGTGCTACGTCCCTGGATTCCTGGCGGTGGAGCCGTACCTGGAGTCGCTTGGCGAGGTGTACCACATGTCCATCACGTGCGATGGGCGGTTCATGGACTTCCCGGAGCGCCGGCTCATCCCCGCGATGATGGTGCACCACGTGGCGCTGGCTGTTCACTGGTTCGGTGAGATTGAGACGGTGTATTGCCATGCGCACGGGCACGACGCGCCCGTCACTGAGCGCGAGGTGATGGCCCAGGCGCTCGTTCGGTTCGGGAGCGGGGGTGGCGGACTGCTGTCGTGCAACTGGAGCTTCCTCGGCGCGGCCGGGCACACGCATCAGCACCCGCATGAGGAAATCCGCGTGCAGGGATCGCACGGCACGATATGCGGACACAGCGGGGAGATGTCGGTACATATCGAGGAACCCGGGCCTCGGACGATATCGCCGGACATCGAAGGCACGTGGTTCCCGGACGCGTTTGGTAACTCGATGTCGCACTTCCTGGCGTGCATCGGCCAGGGATCTACGCCGAAGACGGACGGGCGGGGAAATCTCCACGTGCTCCAATGCCTGTTTGCGATGCACCGATCGGCCACGGAACGCCGTGAAGTGTGTGTCTCCGAGATCGGGCTCGACGACGACGTCGACCTGAGTCCGCAGCGCATCCTGGGCGCCGGGGAACGGTAACAGGCGCTGCGATTCGCGCGGCGCCGCCGCGGGTGCTATCCTGTGCGACGGTTGGAACAGAGGGGCGCGCACGGCTGCGCCCAAAACAGACCCGGAAGGACGACACCATGCGTATTGGCGGAGGCGCGCTGGCGCTGGCGTTTCTCACGGCGTTCGTGGCCGTGGCGCAGGACGCCGACCTCGTACTGTACTTCGACTACGAAGCCATCGACGGCAGCACGGTCGTAAACCAGGCCGGGAACGGCCTCGACGGCGCGGTGAACGGACAGATAGACATCGTCGACGGCGGAAAGCTCGGTAAGGCCGCGCAGTTCGCCGCGGGAAGCTACATCGACCTCGATGGCCCGAGCTGGGCCGCCGACGTCACGCCTCGCGACGGCATGAGCGTGCTCGCGTGGGTGAACGTCGAAAGCCTCGGCGGCAACCACGCGATATTCAACGCTCGCGCGTCCGACGAGACGTGGCTCATCCACCCCGAGGTGCGCGGGGGCGACGGCAACTTCCGCTGGCTGCTTCGCACCGACGGCGGGACGACGATCTTCGACATCCGCGCCGGCGCGGCCGCGGCCGGTGAATGGGTCCACTTCGGGGGCGTGTACGACATCGCGTCGGGGGCGGCGCTTTACATCAACGGCGAGCAGGTCGGCGACGGCCCCGGCGGCAGCCAGATTGCCGGCGACTGGGGTCTCGGCGCGCGTGTGGGCATGAACATCGACGATGCGCGCCCCTTCACCGGTCTCATGGACGACCTGAGCATCTGGAAACGCGGCCTCACAGCCGCCGAGGTCGCCGCCGTCATGGACGCCGGAGCGATGCCAGGCGGAGCCGCCGTCGACGCGTCCGGCAAGGCCACCACCGCCTGGGCCGTTTTGAAGCGATAGCTGCCCCATTGCGCGCACTGTAGATGGCCCGTGCGACTTGCGGTCGCGCGGGCTTTCATCGTAGTGCGCTCGGCATGGACACGGGCCTGGAGGTGTAAGTCCTCCCGGCACTTGACCATAG